>NZ_JAVRBM010000030.1:8046-29655 GCF_034531255.1 Nostoc sp. ChiQUE01b
GTACCCTAGCCGGTCATGGTAACTCGGTAAACGCAGTTGCCCTCACCCCAGATGGTCAGTACGTAATTTCAGGTTCCCGTGACAAGACCCTCAAAGTCTGGAATTGGCAAACAGGAAAACTACTGCGTACCCTAGCCGGTCATGGTAACTCGGTAAACGCAGTTGCCCTCACCCCAGATGGCAAGTACGTAATTTCAGGTTCCCATGACACCACCCTCAAAGTCTGGAATTGGCAAACGGGAGAACAATTGCGTACCCTAGCTGGTCATAGTGAGTGGGTAAATGCAGTTGCCCTCACCCCAGATGGCTTGTATGTAATTTCTGGTTCCCATGACAAAACCCTCAAAGTCTGGAATTGGCAGACGGGAGAACAATTGCGTACCCTAGCCGGTCATAGTGAGTGGGTAAATGCAGTTGCCCTCACCCCAGATGGCCAATACGTGATTTCTAGTTCCCGTGACCACATCCTCAAAGTCTGGAATTGGCAAACAATAGAACCACTGCGTACCCTAGCAGGTCAATATCCACTCGCCCTCACTCCAGATGGCCAGTACTTGATTTCTGGTTCCGTTGACAACACCCTCAAAGTCTGGAATTGGCAAACAATAGAACAACCGCGTACCCTAGCAGGTCATAGTCTTTGGGTAAATACACTCGCCCTTACCCCAGATGGCTTGTACGTGATTTCTGCTTCTGATGACAACACCCTCAAAGTCTGGAATTGGCAAACTGGAGAACTACTGCGTACCCTAACAGGTCATAGTGACAACGTATATTCACTCGCTCTTACCTCAGATAGCTTGTACGTGATTTCTGGTTCCGGTGACAACACCCTCAAAGTCTGGAATTGGCAAACGGGAAAACTACTCTGGAATTGGCAAACAGGAGAAGAAATGCGTACCCTAGTTGGTCATGGTGACAAGGTAATTGCACTCGCCCTCACCCCAGATAGTCAGTACGTGATTTCTGGTTCCCATGACAACACCCTCAAAGTCTGGAATTGGCGAACCGGAGAAGAAATGCGTACCTTAACAGGTCATAGTGACTGGGCATATGCACTCGCCCTCACTCCAGATGGCAATTACGTGATTTCTAGTTCCCGTGACAACACCCTCAAAGTCTGGAATTGGCAAACTGGAGAACTACTGCGTACCCTAACAGGTCATAGTGACTTGGTAAATGCAGTTGCCCTCACCCCAGATGGCAAGTACGTGATTTCTGCTTCCGGTGACAACACCCTCAAAGTCTGGAATTGGCAAACTGGAGAACTACTGCGTACCCTAACAGGTCATAGTAACTGGGCATATGCACTCGCCCTCACCCCAGATGGCAAGTACGTAATTTCTAGTTCCCGTGATAACACCCTCAAAGTCTGGAATTGGCAAACTGGAGAACTACTGCGTACCCTAGCAGGTCATAGTAGCTGGATATATGTACTTGCCCTCACCCCAGATGGCAAGTACGTGATTTCTGGTTCCCGTGATAACATCCTCAAAGTCTGGAATTGGCAAACCGGGGAAGTAATTGCCAGTTTCGTAGGGGATGGGGAAATATCTTGCTGTGCTGTTGCACCCGATGGCATGAGAGTTGTTGTTGGGGATGCATCAGGAGGGGTACATTTTTTGCGATTGCAAGGCACAAAAGAGTAATTCATAATTTGTAGTTGGGCTGAGATGAGCAAGGCCGATATTTGCGTCACTTAACTCTTAGAAGCTTTACATGGTAAAGCTTTCCTCTAAAATTCGGGCTTTTCAGTATTCATATTAAACTCAAATCCCAACAATGGGTCAGAAGTTGGTATGTGCCTTTAAATCTTTAGTGTTGCTGAATCAATTTATAATGGGGTAATACTTCACGTAACCTACACTGAACGCAGTGACCGTATCCGGTTAATATCGGCACGAAGGGCAACAAAATATGAAAGAGACGAGTACTATCGCCAGAATGCACAGGACGGGACGGTGGTTGAAGTTTTACCGGACGGCAGCGAACAACCCATTTCCAGCCAACCTATGCGTTCTATGACGGAAGAAGAAATTATAGCTGCGGCATTCACTGACCCCGATGCTATTCCCCTGACGGAAGAGCAGCTAAAAACTGCCCGTCGTGTCCCTCGTGTCAAAACGATGCGCCGTGCCTTGCAACTGACCCAAGAGGAATTTGCAGCGCGTTATCATATCCCGCTTGGTACTTTGCGTGATTGGGAGCAAGGACGCAGCAAACCTGACGAAACAGCACAGGCATATCTTAAGGCTATTGCGGGTAATCCCGAAGCTGTTTATCAGGCATTGCGGTTCACGCCTCAATGATTTCAAGAGAAGGCTTTTGTTCACCTCTTCCCGTGAGGATTTGGTAACACGCTTTGGACAAAGCACGTTGCACTAAGATAATTTTAAGACTCACGTATGCTGTCACCGATGGATTTTGTTGAACCTGCTGATTGGACTAGAAGAAAAAAAGAATTTAACTCTGAAGCATGGTTGTGTCTTTATCAACAGGCATGGATAGAAGGGTATGTGTACGGACGGCAAGAAGAGTGGAACGATATTATCGTCAATCTCCTCATTAGTCGATTTGGAAAAATTGATGAAAAATTACAGGCGTTCGTCAATCCTTTACAACAAAATTTGGCTACATCCAGTCTTAGCATTTTATTATCATTTCTCTCGACCCTTTCGGATGAAGAATTCTTGAAACGCTTGCATAATGGAAGTTTGATGAATGATCTCACTCGTAACATTACGTTTAAATCATCTTCAAATGCTTCCAGTAAAAATTTGAAAAACAATAAAAAATACTCTACGTTGCAAGCAGAACAAACGGGCTGGCAAGATGGTCAACAAACAGGGATGGCAGAAGAGCGAAATGATATTATCCGCAATCTTCTCGTTAGTCAGTTTGGGGTTATTGATGAAGAATTAGAGGCAACCGTCAATCCGTTAACAGCATTACCTACGTCTGAGTTTAGTAGTTTACTGTTATCGCTCTCGAATCTTTCACGGGAACAGCTTCTCGCACGTTTTGGGTAGAAGGGGCTACATTAGCTTTTTTCTAAAGCCCCTTATCGCTGTTTCAACGCTGAAATCTCCTGCATGAATTGCACACCAGAATGTTCAGCCAGCTTGAGAAAATGCTCTACATCTTTCTCCCGCACTGTTGTCCGCTCAAGGCTATCGCCGTTGACTTGCAATATTGTCTCTGCTTTGCTGCCTGTTCGTGCTTGCACTGTCAGTTTGTCCCCTTGCTGCGTGCATTCATAGCGCCCATGCTTCAGGCTAACCCCGCCCCAGATGTCCAATTGCGCCTCTGTTGCCAGCAAGAGCTGCACCGTCTCCAATAATACCTGTCCCCGTTCCTGGTACGGGCGATACTTCGCCAAATCTCCTTCAATAATGTTTTGAAGATAGCGCGATAGGGGTGCGGACTCCTGGGCATTCTCCAACGTTTGCATGTGATGTCTACGTTCTGATTCCAGTCCCAAGTCACGAACTGCTTGGAGCCAGGTTTGTATGCTGAGGGCATCAGATGCTTCCGCATTCTCTTCGTTAGCTTCTGGCAGAGAATTTTCAGGGATAGTTTCACTCTGCGACGATATGCTGAATGTTAAGGCAAGTGCAGGATTTTCGAGAGATTGTTCCTCACTATCTGTGAAGGTAAACTCCCTCTCTCCCCTGGTTTGTGAATTTAGGGATAACTGCTTCCGCATCGCCTCCCCAAATCCTTGATGCAGCAGGTTTCTGGAAAACGTGGTGGCATAAGAGCGATCGCAGTTTCGCCATTCCCTACCCAACGAAGTGACGGCTGTTTCAGCCAGGGTTAAGCCGCCATCCGTGTCGATGGTGAAAATCATCTCACTATTAATAAAAGTATCGCCGTTCTCGGTCAGATAATGCGTCAGGTATAACCGATCATCATGCCGCTCGATGACCAGGGGGATAAACGGCTCATTCTCGATTTTGTGATGAAACTCTTCTCCCTTCATCACCGTCGAAGATAATCCCCCTCGTTCCAGCAGTTTGGCGATATTCTTCTCTGGCGTACCCCGTTGTGCCGCAGGAGGAGTGATCGCTGACGGCAGCTTGTTCACCGAATCAGTGCTGATACCTGACTCCATATCTGGTTCAGGAACAGGAGAAGGAGTTTCAGGGACAGCTACAGGCATTTCAGCCACTTCAGCAAACGTCCCCAACGCTATCCCCAGCATCGCCCGTGCTGCTTCCCTCTGCTCATAGGCAGCCAGCGCATAATCCCGCTCTCGCATCACGAACGCCAGCACCGCTTCCAGTGCCTCTCCATCCACCAGACATTCCATGCGATCGCCCACCGAATAAAACTCCGCTCCAGCAGCTTCTAGCAATTCCTCATCCAGATAATATTTACCGCCAGCATCTTTCGCTTTCGGTGTTTGTAGCAGGAAGGTTCCCCCCTGCCCTAGCTTGATGGTCAAGTGCTTATCCGCCGTTTTAAGCTGTCCGCCCTGTTCTGTCAGGAATCGCCACGCATCCTCAACGGTTGGCATGGTCACGCCCATTTGCTCCAGGGCAGCTTCGGCATCAAACCCCCGCGAGGTCAACAAGCCCTGACGAATGTTACCGTGGGCATCCGTAAAATTGACCATCTTGCCGGGAAACTTCTCCCACGCCCGCAGCAGGTTCCCCGTGAACATCTGCCGTTTCTCCCGCGTCCGCGTTTGGTAATAGTCGAACAGATCGTAAACCGCTGTTCCCTCTGGCGTTTTATCAGTCCCTTCCACACGAACCGCATTCTCTTTGCCCGTGTTCACCTGCGACAGCGGCAGGGATAGCTCCTGCACGGAATCTGCCAGCAACAACCGTATCTCCCAGGAGGACGGCGCAACAGGGTTGGCAGCAACACCCGTATGGTTTACACCCGCCACCACCCCATAAAACACATCGTTTTTCTCGGTCGTCAGACACACCGCCTGCCCCACTGTCAACGCCTGCATCATATGCGTCACCTGATAAAACTGGTTATCAATGGTGGAGCTTCTGTCAGCCGGGACTTGCAATTTATACTGCCTTGCCTGCTCCTCAAGTGCTTCGATATCCGCCTTGACTTGCTCACAGGAGGCTTGCTGAATGCTGCTTTGTGTCGCATCAGTTACCGTATCGGGCGGCGATAATCCTAAAGAGTCATGCAGCTTTTGCACCACCATTAGCGTTGTGTAGGGCTTGCGCGGCGTTTTCACATCAACAATTTCCGCATACACCGCCCCTGTAAACGGTGAATGACTGTTGGCATCGCTAGGCAACACCTCCATCCGTGCCAAGGTTTTAGCATCGAGGTTGAGGGTGCTGGCTTCCAGAATCGATTCGCCCATTGCCTCCTGTGTCGCTACGAACTCCGTATATTTTTTCTCAATCAGGTCGTAAAGGGCTGACTGCTCGGCAATAGGTAACAGGGGAATCCTGCCCGTCACCTTGCGGATTGAATCACCAGCGGATAAAGTGCCATGTAAAGGGTTGTGTGATGCTTGCAGTGGGTAATCAAGTCTTTCGTGAATATCAGGGTAAGCTTTCATCAGTTCGATGATTACCCGATCGCCGTACTCATTCATAAAATCCGGTACATTCTCCAATGAAAACGCCCCAGACCGGGCGGCTGTGGTATTGGCATTGAGCGATGCCATCTTCCGCGCCAGCACTGCTCCCGGACGCTTTTCCGCTGGGATGTCTGCCATCAGCAGTGTGAAATTGGGTGGCACAACCTGCCCAGTACGATGCACCCGCCCTAACATTTGCATGAACGAATTAATATCTGCTTCGGGTTGCGCCACAATCATGTGCCGCTGCCGTTGGTCACGAAACCGCTCTGAGGCATGAAGCGAAATCCCTGTGGAACCAGAGCGGTTGAGCAGAATCACGTCAAGCTGTCCATCGTTAAAAGCGTTAACCGTCCGCACTGCCGCTTCTTTGCTACGCTCTGCGTTGCCGCGTCGCTGGTAAACCGTTGTGCCATCAGCGTTGTAGAGCGCGATATGCTCCCGCCCCGTCACTTCCCCTACCCGATAACCCTCCTGGTTCAGCCGAAACGTAATGTAATCAATGGGACTGACCGGAATCTGGCTGAAATCAGTCTCGTTAATCAAATCCTGGATGGCGTGATATCTCGCTGTTGCTGCTATGCCCAATTCTTCATCAGTCAGTCTGTGGCAGGTCTTTTCACCATACGGATTCCCTAAAATGACATCACGGCTACGGTCTAAATACCGATGTAAGATTGTGCCGAAATCAGCATCCAGGGTATCGCCTGGGCGCAAATCTAGCATCTCAGCTTGACGACCAATCATACTGCCCATTGTGTTTGACAGTGCCAGCACTGGCTTCTCCGGTTCTGGCTGACGCAGCAGGGATAGGGATTGCTGTACTGTTTCTTCGGCTTTGAGGGCAAACAACATCTGGTCAACAATGTTGTGCATCAGACTGGTAAAATTGGTACTGGTTGCCCCAGCCGCCCCTGTAGCATTATCCCCAAACGCCCGTTTTGCTTCGGCTTTCAGGTCTTTGTCCATTCCCTCAACCACATCCTGCTTCAGGCGGTCAAACTCCATAATCTCTGCCATAATCAGCGAGATGTTTTCCGCAACATCATGGTTGACCGGGGCAACAACCGAGTCAAACCGTACCCCTTCAAACGACCGCTCCCGGCGAATATATTGCCCTGATTCGGTCAACATTGAGGCGAGAGTTTGCTGCAACGGTACACCCCCCGATGCCACCAGTTCGGTCAGGTTCGCCATATTACTGAGGGCAAGCCGCATATCAGTACGAGAGTACAAATCCATTACTTGCGGATTCTTGGCATAAGTGGCACTCGAATACACCACCCCAAGCGATCGCTGCACCAATTCCCGCACAAAATCCGCCCGGTTGGAAGCACCCGCCGACTTGGCATTTTTATTGTTGGAGCCTCCCGCCTCATGGCTCTCATCCAGAATCACCAAGCTGTTGGGGGCAAACTGGCGCAGAAAATCCCGGCGATAGGGTTCCTGCCTTTTGACCGTTTGCAATTGGGAGTACGTTGTAAAAATGGCATCGTACCTGCCTAAGTCTCCATCTGCCTGTATGCGTTTGAGTACCTGATGATGCTGTTTAGTGTTGGTTGACAGGGTGCGTCCATCTGGCAGCGGTAAGGTTAAATCGGGATTCGTGACCAACGGATTAAACCTCGGCATCCCGATATCTTCTAAATCCCGAATCATGTCTGCATAGAGAGCTGGGTCTTTGGTCACAAAAATAGGTGTCCGCCCCGTAACATTCGCATAGCGAATCATCCCTGCTACAACGCGCCCCTTCCCAATCCCCGTTTGATCACCCAGGATAAACCCGCCACCTTTCTCCAGATTGGACACGGCCAGGGCAATCGCGTCCACCTGTTCCGCACTGAAGTGCTGGTGCAACTCCTCTGTTGTCCCATAAGCAAGGCGGTCAGCGACATACGCATCCAGTTCTGCCACCTGGCGCTCTAACTTCAACAGGGCTTGGTTAACACCCGTTTGCATGTTGGCGGGAACCAGTGTACCGATTGCCCGTGCCCCACTTTTGGGGTGATAGGGAAGCTGTTTCGGTTGTTCTACCGTAGTAGCAGGTCGATTGTTCCTATCAGCCACTCCTCCAGTGTCGGCTGTACGTCCGGCGTGTTGAATTTCCACAGTAGTCGTTCTATCCGTTCGCTGTTCGTTTCCACCTGCACCGGAAACGAGATTGCCAGAAATTGCAGCCGCAATTCGATAATGTCGCTCTCGAACACCAGGAACCGCGCCCAAGCTGTCTGCCATTCCTGTATCCCTTGGGGCGTGTGGGGTATCTCCGGTAACATCGGTCTGCGCTGATAAATTGAGAACGGGCGCGTCCTCACTAGGAGCATCTCGTGTGTCTCCTCTACCGACGCTTCCGCCTCCTCCATCCACATCTCGATCAGCCATTCCAAGCGACGGCACAGCAGTTCCTGATAACGGTTCTGACTCAACTGGGTTTCGTTCGCTGGTACTAGCACTGTGAAAACTCGCTCCTCCTCCAGGGGCGACCACACGTTCGGATCGGGAAAGTACGTCATCGAGAAATTCTCCCAGTTCATCAAAAGTTCGGTACAGACGCGGTACGTCCGCCGCAGGTAAGCGTCGGTCTGACTTTCCCCGACCATCAATCACGATCATATCGATGGGAAAGCCTGCCCCTTGTTTCCGGTAGAGATTGCCAAAAATCGAAAAATGGTCAACCACGTTGAAGTTTTGATACAGGGTATAGTAAAAACCCCGGCTCTCCCGGCTGTTATAGCGATCGCTGCGGATATCTTCATCCATGCCCAGCTTGCCGCCCAAAATTAGCACCGCTCTGCCATCCGGCTTCATCGCTGACAACCCTTGCAGGGCAATGGCATGGTCAATCTGGGTAGTCTGGAACTTGCCAAACTGAAACTGCTTTGGTCTTCCTGGTGATGCATCCACCGTCCCAAACGGGGGATTCATAATCACAACATCGTGCAGCTGACTCGGTGTAAAACGGCTGGCATCTGCTTCTGTCACCGTATAGCCCTGCTCCCGCAAATCCCCTGCCCGTGCCGGGTTTAACTCGTTGACCGTCACCTTGTCCGGGGTTGCTCCCAGCAACAACGCTCCATGCCCCGCACTCGGTTCATACACTGTTGTATCTGAATTGACACCAGCCAAGACAGAGGCAAGATAGGCAATGGGTAACGGGGTGCTGTACGCTTGCTGGGCAACACTGGTGCTAGAGCGCACATTTAGGGCTGGCTGGCGATTGTGCAATTCAACAAGCTGGCGATAAGCATCCTGCGGTGTCGCTGCTCCCGTTACAATATCCTGAGCAACACGAACTAAGGCGGATTCGACAACTTCATCCACCTGTTTGGCGAGTGGCGAACCAGGCGATACATATTCCCCAATGTATGGCACAGCAAACGCTCTCGCCTCGGTAATCGTAGAAAATCTACCTCCCGATGCAAAATGTTCCGTCAGGGCATCCAAAAATGCAGACGTGACACGTTACCTCTGAAAATATTGATGTGATGAATAATTTCAATTAATAAAAAATAAAGAAAAATTGCAATAAAAATCATCAATTGCGGCAGACGATACCACCAGAAATCAGAGAGAAGCTTGAACGTGCATGTCTGGCACACTTCACTCTGAATTTCTAGGGTATCTGCTTAAAATCAAGGCAAAGTTGGATGAATCATGCCATTTGCTGCAAGACTGTTAGCAATCCAATAAACACCTGTGTGATGAAATTTTCCTTGTTCTGCTAATTGTTGAACTTCTGCAATAATCACATCACAGTCTTCATCGCTTAATACAGCCCCATAAACACCACAGTCTCGACGGACAAAATCACGGGTTACATAATCAATCTCTCTCCTATCAGTAATATTGATGACTGAATATAATTCATCAATTTCTGCTGAAGAAAGAGGAGAAACATTTATAAAATGGTCAGGAAATATTTCTGCCATATCCATATTCTCTGCTTGTTGTTGAAACAACCGTAAAGACGCAAGGATGGTGGCTATTTCCCTTTTACGAAGTTGGTTTGTATTCATTGTGAAAACCTCGCCTCGATATTTTTCAAAAAGGAACATCGAGTGCTGACAGCAGCGCAAAGCACTCATCAAAAGAGCCAAAAAACACATTGTCTGCTTGATAACCCTCGATTATTTTTAAGACTTTCTCTTCCGTTTGGATGAGCGAGAAAACCTCTTTTTCATCAGTGTCATCAACATCAGGCATTTCATAGCTGCAAGCGGGACATTCTATGGGAGAATCCGCTAAATCAAATTCATGTCTACAAAAAGGACATATCATGGCATTCAAAAAGGTTTAATTGTCTGCTTGAAATCTCCTGTGGATGCTCCTTCTCGATAGCGTCATAGGCTAACGTCAGGCTGATAATCATGTCGTTCCACCATGCGGGAGGGGTTTTTGTGGTTTTGACCTCTTCCACATAGAAATTGATATGCTCAAAAGATGCCAATAAAGCTGTATAACAATCAAAAGCCAGATGGTTTAAACGCTCTATAATACGTCTTTTGGTCGCTGCTTTTGCTGTTATCCAATAAATACTATGCCAGGTGTCATCGTATTGTTTGGCATAAGAAATGGCTAAGGCTAGTTGCTCTTTAGCAGAGGTAATAAAGGTATTATCATCCTCTAATTCTTTCAATTGATCGAGAGCGCAAGCCATACAACAATAAGAAGAGTGCATTTTGAACGTCTCCTCTTCTCATCAAGAAAAATTAGTCTTGTCCTCCCTTAAAACTTCTTCCAGTGCCCGTTTAACTGCTGTCTCATGGTCTGGAAGCTGTTTTTTGATAAGAGAGATAACCCACTGTGTTCCTTTCCCTCTTCCAGTGAGTTGAATTGATGAATCAATAACGCCAACGTCTTGAAGATGAGAGGCAACTTTCCTGGCTTTTTCAAGGGTTAAATGCCTGACAGTTTCTATGGCATCAGGTTGAATATGTCCAGCATTAGGTATTTCCTGAACGTCTTTTTCTTCTTCGGTTCTTATTTCGGCTTCCTGTGGTTTTTTAACAGGTTCAACAAAGGACACGGGTTTTTGTACTGTTGAAATGGCAGAACCAGCAGAAGCAGGCGTATAAAAAAGCCAGCAGTAGAACGAAAAAATAATTACAAAAAGTTCTACAGCGAAGCCAGAACCAGTTTCGATATGTGACATGGTGCATTCCTCAATATTTTGAATCACGATACTGAAGCGATGAAAACAAAATTGAACCCAAAATATCGTGTTATTGGGTATGAAAAAATAACTGTCTGCAATAGAAGG
Source organism: Nostoc sp. ChiQUE01b (assembly GCF_034531255.1). Taxonomy (NCBI): domain Bacteria; kingdom Bacillati; phylum Cyanobacteriota; class Cyanophyceae; order Nostocales; family Nostocaceae; genus Nostoc; species Nostoc sp. ChiQUE01b. The sequence goes on from NZ_JAVRBM010000030.1 coordinate 18,870, forward strand.
CAGACAGAGTACGCTGAAAAAGAATCAAGCGAATTTTAAGAAACTGTGCGCTTATTTAATGAGAAATACAATTTCTGATTAACACAAATAAATCTTGATATTTTTATCTCTTAGTTGAATGGTATTTATGATATATTTCTGCTTTCTTAGGTATAGAAAACGGAGCAATAATTTTATCTTTTCTTCTTTGGCTTTTTGTGGTTTTTTCGTGAGCAGTTCTGCCTATCAGGAGTCAGTTTGCCCACGAAAATAACTCCTCTTCCTGTCCTGCTTCAACAGGTGAGAATGCTTCGGAAAAAAATTGTCCAGCTTGAGGCGGAAGGGTTGTGTCTGTTCGGCGCATGGTTGGAAAAGAACCGTCCAGGCAGTGTCCGAAGCCGCAGGCAGGTGTACTGGCAGCTTCGTTGCCGCACGGGCACATTACCCAATCGCAAGCAGTTGATGCATCTGGACAAAGAACAAGTCCCTATCTACCAACAGGCAATTGCGAGAGGCAGGAAGATAAAGGCTTGCCAGCGACAGATACGGGATACCGAGCGTCGCATAGAAAGGCTGGTAGCGCGAGCCGAGCAACGCGGGATTGTGGTGCGTAATGTGTTGGGCGACCCCGATGCTTCGCCAGAATGGTACACACCTCCTGGCTATATTTCCCTTGTCCGCCAAGTGTTAGGGCATATTGACCTTGACCCTGCAAGCAACAGCATGGCACAGGCGTGGATTCAGGCAGATGTTTACTACACGAAACAAGATGACGGTTTGCGGCAGCCGTGGTTTGGGCGCGTCTGGTGCAACCCACCCTACGGCAGTCCCGAAACCCGCTTGATGGCGCAACAGTTTCTGGAGAAAGCGATCGCGGCATATCAGGATGGTATGGTTGTGGCGGTAATCCTGCTCCTCAACCGCACAGGGGCAGCATGGTACAAGACTTTGCAACAACAGGTCACTGCTCTGTGCGAAGTGACGAAGCGGATAGCTTTCTTAGATGAAAATGGCGTACCCCAACCATCGCCCCGTTACTACAGCGACTTTTTATACCTGGGTCAAGAGCCAGAGCGGTTTCTGGATATCTTTAGCAGCATTGGCACGGTACGGCAACTTGCACCCTAATTTTTAAACGCCCTCTCCCACACTCTTAAAGAAAAGGGTGAAAATAGGGCGCGGACAGCCGCGCAAGAATGGATGTGCCAGAGGCGCGGGCTGGGTCAAGGACAAGCCCTGCGGGTGCGCGGGGGGTCTCCCCAATTTTTTGCTTTCAGTATGTGACAAACACCGTGTCGCAAAAAACCGGGAGATACCCCTCCCCCCGCGCATCCTTGACCCAACCCTTCATCGCCCCTGGCAAGCACAGAAGCATGAGCGAGAAAAAAAGAAAGGAACTTAGCCATGCTGAAGACGAAAAACAATAACAAAGCAGACCCGCAAATCTACATAGCTTGCCTTGCTGCTTATAATGCAGGGTATCTGCATGGGGAATGGGTGGATGCTACCCAGGATATTGACATCATCAGGAAAGAGATTAGCAGAATTCTAGAAACGTCTCCCGTAGCAGATGCTGAAGAGTACGCGATCCATGATTATGATGAATTCTACAGTGCAGAGAGCATACTAGGCGAATATCCCAACCTTGAAGAAGTGGTTAAAGCCGCTGAATTTATTGCCGAACATGGAGAATTAGCCGGAAAGCTAATTGCTCACTATGGTGATCTTACGGAAGCCCTCGAAGCAATGGAAGAACGTTATCACGGGTGTTACCGAAGCCTAGCCGACTATGCTGAACAATTCACTGAAGATACCTCAAGTGACATCCCTAAGCACCTGCAATACTACATCGACTACAAAAAAATGGCGCGGGACTGGGAATATAGCGGCGACATTTTCACCATAGAACTGGGTTTTGAAGAAGTCCACGTTTTTTCAAATCACTAACAAGAATGGGGCTGCCAATCACCACAACCGCAGCCCCACCTCCTAAACATCACTACAAATTTTTAGGAAGTCTCCACACATGAAAACCTTTCCCAATTTTCAGACCTATAAAATGTTTCGCCTGTCCAATTTTGGCATGAGAACCGCCCGTTATGCCTTCAGCCGAATGAAAGCAGAACAGACTATAACAGCATTACCCTATCCCACTGCATCACTGGAGCATAACACTTGCTTTGTATGGAAAGGATTTACCATTCACATTCAGGTTTTTTATGACGAGGATGCAGATTACTCCTGGCTTGGTCAATTCTCCGACACGCCAAAAGAAGATGCTATTCCCCATGAGCCAGGAAACCACCGTACCTACAATTATTTCAACCGAGCTTGCACGATTACTGAGTATCAAGAAGAGTACAGCCGATTGGGGTATGCACAGCATGAAAGCTGGCTTTTAGCTAAAAAAGCAGTGCAAGAAGACTACAAGCGGATGCTTCACTATAACGAATCTGGAAGCCCCTACATTGAATTAACGGCAAGCAAAGAGAACATCACCCCTTGGTGAAGCGACTATCAGCATTGCTGATTGGGATTACGTGCAAGAGACAATTATTGATGACGACCTGGTTGAAGCAGCGATCGCTGACGCTGAACAGAATTTGAAACAGCTTTGTACCTGTTTGTAATGAAATCAATTTTCCATGACTTTTATCTAAAGGAATCCTAAAATGACTAAAATCACCTCCCCCACCAAACGTGAAATCCTGGAACAAGAAATTTTATCTGTTTTCAGAACATTTGACAGCAACGCTTCTCCCCTGCTGGTCAAAGAGATTGCCGAATGCGCCATAAACTTCTTTTATGACCCGGATAAAGCTATAGCAATTGTTTGGAGTATAGAAGATATAAATGCTATCCGAGAAGACCTTAATGATGAACAAGCATTTATGGTTTTGGAAGATGCCTATAACAATTATGTCGAAGATAGTCCTATAACGTGGAAAGTTTTGAAATTCGTAGCTGATGATTTGTTTCCACGGGAAGAAGCAGAAGAAACATGAAACGCTTTTACCGCAGCAAGTTTTTTAGAACCTACCAAGAAGTATTTCAGGCAACACCTGATGATGTAGAATTTGATGCTTTGATAAATTATTAATTCTAATAATATTAAAAAGGATAGCCTTATGACTTTAACTCATAAACCCTTCTCAGTACAAATATTTTTAATTGATGCAAACCCCGATGGAATGCTAACAGCCGAAATTCCATTTCAATGGACAGGTCATGTGTTATCTTTTCCAAGAAAAGACATCAAACGAGTTTTGGAACGTGAAGAAGCCCAGCAGCCTGGCATTTATCTATTGGTTGGGGAGAGAGAAGAACAAAAAACACTTTATGTAGGTAAGGGCGGTGAACTCTTAGAGCATATTAAAGAGCAAGAACAACAAGAATGGTGGTCAACGGGGGTATTGTTGATCAATCAAGAATATCCCTTGAGTATGTTGTATCTATCCTACCTACAAGACCAACTTAGAAAAAAAGCAGAGAACGGAAACAAGGTTATTTTAGCTAACCCTCTTGACGTTGAACCATTAAGACTAGACGAGTCGGCAACGGTTGCAATGGAAGGATTTTTAGATAAATTTATCTTTGTCCTTTTGGTATTAAACTTTAAATTCTTTTAGAAACTGAATCATTAATTGACTATAAAAATTTTCATTTCAAGGCTGTTCCATCACCGGAGTAGCCTTTTGTGTTTCTTCTTTGTGATTTTTAGCGCACACCACGATCAACCACAGCTATGAAGAATCATTCTTCCTGCTCTTCCTGTATCATCATCTCGTTATCGTGATTTGTATGACAGGTTATCTTCAGCCCACCCACCCCCATGACATTTGACCCGCATTTCGAGCAAGTGTATTTAAAACGGGTTTTGGTACGAGCTTGCCAAGTGTAATGGTGCTGGAGTGGAAAAAATTTCTCTTGGGCTTTGGGACAGGCCAGAGCATATTTTCCATTCTCGATAATTGTGTGTTTGACGTGCTGCCCAAACATTTTTTCACAGGACAGCCCCATCTCCGCCATTTTCAATGTCCATTCCTTGTTACAATACCCTGGATGTTCTGGAGGCGTGCCATACGTATACTGCCATAAACAAATCATCTGGCGTACTAGTATTTGAAAAATCAGGTCATCCCCACGCTTGAGCAGTTCAGGGTTCAAGCTAATTTCATCAACAGTAACGGAACTACCCCGATTCCAGCTTTTGTAGCGAAAGAAGCCTAGAGATTTACCTCTGGCATTGAAGTTCAGGATGCAAGGGGGAAGAATGCCATCGAACAACACCCTATTGAAGTAGTCGAAGGCATCCTGGTAACTGAGCCACAATTCCAGATGCGGTTTGGTGAAAAGAGGTGTGCCTGTAGCTACGGGCAGGGTTGGTATTGCTTGCATGTCTGTGCTTCCCTGATTGATGTTACTTGATTGCCAAACCAGGGACTTTTTGTATGCTGTATCACAGCCTACTTCAGTGAATAGTTTTATACAGGGTAAGGCAATGAAGTTTCTTCCAAAAAGTTATCAGTCTTTTTTCTCTTGCTTAAATAAAATTTTTTACATAAATTATGTAAAATCCAACTTGTATCCGTTTCGCCACAAATTAACAGAATTATGGTGTACACCATAAAAACAGAAAGCGGATACCTCTCCCCCAATGGTTTCTTCTTTCCTTCGCAGTAAAATTTCTTTCCTTTTAAATCCCCTCAAACATCTCTTTCATTTTGTCCTGGGATATTTCGGTTAGAGTTTTAGGCTTATCTGCAACTGGCTGTTTAGAAATAACTTGCATCGTCTCTTGGGTTTCTGATTCCTGCTCCACACGCTGAGGTGTTACCTTCTGCTGTTGTGCTGCCCTGTCCCTTATGTCCTGATTTTCTGTTTTCTCCTCCCGTAATCCGTCCTCACTTGCCAGTGTCTGAAGTGCCTCCTGGTAGTATTGGGCCTCCTCCTGCTGGCGTTTAACTGAGTTGGTGCTGTGCTGTCCTTTCTTCCCGTTAGTCTGTTCATCTTGAAATTGCCGGGGTTGGGTCGTAGTTGCAGACACAGACAGTGTTTTCTTCTCTGGTGTTACTGTCTCGCGGGGAGGAAGTCCAAACAGATCGCGATCGCGGTCAATGAGGTACTGGTCTAATCCCTGCATTACCATGTCTTCAGTTAGCCACCCCCATTCCACCATCTTGTCGAGCAGGGCACCCTTGATGAACTTGCGGCGATTTTCGAGGCTGCGTTCTGCTTTCTGGACTTTGTGTTCTTGTTTACGTTCAGCACGTTTTTCCTGCTTGAGTTTTTCGCTATAGTGGCTAAGAAGTTCATTGAGACGGTCAATGCGTTTGGCGCGGCTAGGCATGAGGTGAGTCCTCCCGAAACAAGCGGCAGACGATGTATTTTTGATGATGAACGGAGAATTACCGCGTTACGAAAACCACACGGTAGGGGACAGTTTGTTTTTTCCCAACAATAATTAGTGCGGTCAAAGAAAAGCGCGGCTGCCGCTGTGGTTGCGCGGACACGCGCTGGGGTTTGGGGGCGGCAGCCTCCAAGCGCAGTTATACATTAAGGGACGCTTCGCTTTGAAAAGCTACCTCGCAAGCTCGGCATCTTTTCAACCCTTAATGTACTGCGGCAAAGGGGGTTCCCCTCTGCACACCCCAACCACAGGGCGACTATTTGTATGTAACATAGTCGTAACACGTCTGTAGATTGTTTGTTGTAATTCGTTAAAATTTAGGAAAATTCCCACCCATTGGTGAATGAAATGGGGTGATAACAGTGCAAGCAGGGTATTTTCGGGAAGAAGTAAAAATTGTTTCACGCGGTAATAACCAGAACGTCATTCGCAAAGCTGCCTATGATGCAGGGGTACGACTGGTCGATACGCGGGACGGAAAAGTGTATGACTTTTCTAACAAGCGGGATGTGTATAGTACTGAAATTCTCGCCCCCGCGAATGCTCCTGACTGGATGCTGGATCGGTCAAAACTGTGGAACGGTGTTGAACAAACAGAAGACAAATCCCGTCGCCGCGAGGATGCCCAGCTAGCACGGGAAGTGATTTTGTGTTTCCCGGCCTGCCTCAGCCATGATGAGAAAATCGCCGCTGCCCGTGAGTATGTGCAAAGCGAGTTTGTCTGGAAGGGCATGGTGGCAGATGTGGCGTACCATTTCAACGGCAAGACTGCCCATAACCCGCATGTCCATGTTCTCCTGACGATGCGCGATATTGATGGTAAGGGTTTTGGCAAAAAGAATCGCTCGTGGAACAACCCGGCAGAATGGAAAGACCGGGGCGAAAACATTGAAGGGTGGCGCAAACGGTGGGCAGATACCCTCAACAAACACCTGGAGCGGGGTGGGTACGATGTACGGGTAGACCATCGCGGCAATCTGGCACAGAATACTGACCGCCTGCCCCAAGTTCATGAAGGAGCCAATGTCACCAACCTGCGCCGTCGTCATGCCCAAAACCCGGACAAATATCAACAGAATTTTGATAACAACCAGGTCATCCAGCACAACGAAGACATCAAGCACCGTAACGCCGAGCGGGAAGAATTGAAACAAACGATCAAAGCGTTGCAGTCAGAACTTCGCCACGAACACATCAAGCAAGCGCATTACGAGCAACGCCGGGAAGAACGTATTCTGAAACGGCAGATGCTGTCAGCGGAAAAAACTACCGAGCAAGACAACAGTCCTTATACTCTTGACCGTACCAGAACCTACGAAACAGCGACCAGCGTTGCCACCACCCTCACCCGGCAACTGCCAGCCTCGGAGTTTCATCAGCGAGCAAACGCGCTTGTCACTTCTACCATGCAACACGATTCTTCTTCCACGCAAAATCCCTCTGCCATCCAGATTCGCAAAGATGACCCACCGGGCTGGAAACCGCGCAGACGCGAACCAAATGAGCCAACCGACTGGACATGGCGACTGGTACGCGAGCAACTGGAAGCAATGGGCGGTGATGGGAATTTTGAGATTGGCATTCTTGACCGTGCCAGCGAAAAGATGCAGAACAAGACTTGGCACAAGCATGACATTCTTCGGGTTGATCCAGAAACCAAACGCACGCCGATTCTGAATTACCTCAAATACGAAAACAGCCAGGGCAAGGATATTTTTATCCGTCTTGCCCCAACCAAAGACAGTAAACAACAAGGCTTGGTGCTGATTGATGATATCGACCCGGTAACGGTGGAAGACCTGAAGGACAAGGGACTTGCCCCTGCCGTAGTCATCGAAACCTCATACAAGAATTGTCAAGCCTGGATACGGGCATCCAAAGAACCCATCGAACGAGAAACTGCCACCCACCTGGCGAAACTGTTGACCAGAGAAGCGGGTGGCGACCCTGGTAGTGCTTCTTACCAGCATTACGGGCGGCTAGCTGGCTTCACGAACCGGAAACCTGACCATCAGGATATGTACACAGGCAGGCATCCGTATGTAAAACTGCTGTCAGCTTACGGAACAACCGCCCCAGAGGGGGAACAGTGGCTGGCACAGGCGCAGTCAGCCGCAGCGATCGCACGGGAGAAACAACAAGAGGCAGCCGCCCTGCGTGACCAACGTGGCAACAGGGAAGCAACTGAACAGGAGAAAGAGAAAGCCCTCAGAGCGTTCGAGAGCAGCTATGCTCATGCCTTGCGCCACTATGGCACAAACAAGGATTACAGCGCACGGGACTGGGCACTGACCAAAAATCTTGCCAAACTGGGCTATAGTCAGGATGCCCTCCAGTACGCCCTGCGCTGGGGCAGTCCCGATCTGGAGAAGCGGAAACCGGGACATGAAGATGATTATGTCGCTCGCACGGTTGCCAAAGTGTTTGAGCATCCAGAGGTATTGCAGGCGATCGCTGAACGGGAAGCCAGACGAAAGAAACGAGAACAGGAGAATCAGCGCCAGCAACCATTACCCCTGACACAACCCACAGAAAAACAAAATCCTACAGAACCGCCATTCCCCTCCCCTACTCCCACACCATCATCGTCACAGGCAAAGGAGCAAACTGCTGTACCAGAACAATCCTTGACCGAAGACGAACGCCAGCTTATCGAAGCCATGAAATGGCTGAATGATGGCAAGGAACGAGGTAAGCAGGAGCGGCGGCCGGAACACCATCTTCCTGTCCGTCCTCCTGCCAATGACAAACAATCCTATGCTGATAGAGCAGAGCCAGCAACCCCGATGCCGGATACAGGGGAGAAAGTTTCATTGGACGCAGAGGCAGAGATCGTCAACACCTTCCCCACCCCTGCTTCATCCGACCAAAACCCCTCCTCGAAAGGGTCAGCCAAAGTTCCCGTGTACTGGAACAGTTATTATCGCTGGCTCCAGACACAGCAAATCGTCCGCCAGCCCAAACCTGCCAGAATTGACCCCGGTACTGCCTCCGCCAAACGACCCCCTGTCCCCATCAAAGCAGAACCCGTCGGCGACCTCGACGCTGACAGCGTTGCTGCCATCATTAATGCCGCGCACCAGTCGAAAAATGCGACCCAGCAACTTCGTACCGCCTCCTGGGCGTACCAGAACTTTAACCAGGACGAAGGACGCTGGAACAAGTGCAAACTGGAATATTTCCGGGAACTGCACCGTGTTCACCAAGCCTTCGGACGTGATGAGGCATTAAACCCGAAAACTGATATCGAAATCGCCCTTAAGCTGCGGATGGCGGGGTTTTCCGTCACGCAGATTTACCGCACTATCCAGGAAGCCAGCCCGGTTGCAACATCCCTACCGTCGCAAGAACATCAGTTTGTGTACTTGAAAAAAGCGATCCAACCCTATCTGCAATCCTCCCAAACCCGGACAGTCGCCAATAATTTTCAGTACGAGCGGGAACGGCAGGCAAAGAGAACCATCACAGACCCCACCCAATTGCAAAACCATCTTGCTGAACGCCGCCTGGAAAAACTCGGACTGGCAACCCCTGTGTCAACCCAAACCCAAAATCCAACACCCCAACAGACGCGATCGCCCCAGCCACAACCTAACCATCGACCATCCCCTTTACCCCAGCACAAGCGTGATGATTGCGAGCCAGAGCGGTAAAAAGTTGTTTTATTGAGAATTATGTAACACTTATGTAGTATTTTAGAAGGAAATCGAGACAGCAGATGCTGCTAACACATACTGCCTCTAGGATTCACGACTTGTGCCGCTTGAAGATGATCTTCAGCGTGAACAAGTAAGGAATCCACAGGACTATCTTCAACAGAGTCTGTTTTTCTTTTGTATGGGAGCATGGGATTGTGTCCCTCTCACCCCACCCTTCTTGTATGGGAAACACAGCCAGATCAAACTTCGTGATCAAAACCTGTCTCCTGCCCTGCCAGGGACGATGGAGCATTGCCAGTATTGTTCTAGCTTATAAAATAAAAACTATCCGCTAGAACAAGGTCGTCGAAAATGCGTCAATAATCTTGAAAACCCTTTAGTTGTTGAAAGTGGGTAACACTTGGGGAAACAATCTCAAATTTTGACGAAAAAGATAAAGCCCTGTGTTGGCGAAAACCAGACGGGGCTTTATCGTTTTGCTCTAAAAGTACGGAGACCTTCAATGGAGCGGAAATCCGGCATCGTCAAGAGGATTCAGCAGGCATCACAAGCGATCGCTCAAGCACCCCCCACCTTGGCGGAACTGGCGTTTACACCAAGAGAACTGGTGCAGGCTACCCTGCCCCATCGTGATCCAGGGAATGTGCCTGTATGGGTAAGACGAAATGGGCAGTATGGCTTATCGATTCAGCCAGGATGGGACATCGCTAAAAACTGCTCGATTGGGTATCCTTTTGGCACTCTTCCCAGGTTGTTAATGTTCTGGCTGACGGCAGAGGCTGTAAGAACAAATAATAAACTGATTAAGTTAGGAGAAAGCCATACACATTTTTTGAAAGGATTAGGATTAGACCCTGACAGAGGCGGAAAATGCAGCGATTCTTTTCGCGTTAAAAACCAGTGGCTACGATTAACCAATGCAAAAATATCATTTCAATATTGGGGAAATTTTAACGGTAAACAACATCAATCTTTTTTAAATTTAGCTATTGCTGAACGTTCTGTTGTGTGGTGGGAAGAAAAAGGAAAGGGACGTTTAGAAGAAGAGGGAGGATTTATTGAACTTACGGACAGGTTTTTCCAAGCCATAACACAAAGTCCCATTCCTTTAGATTTTAGAGCATTACAAGCGATTAAAAATTCACCGTTAGCGATTGATGTCTACTCATGGGCTACGTTACGCGCCTATGCGGCTCAACAGAAAGATAAGCCCCATACTGTTGCCTGGGAGGTACTGCTAAATCAATTTGGCAGTGATTATCGAGACGTGAAAGACTTTAAAAGATACTTCAAATTAGCCTTGGAGAAGGTTCAATGCGTTTATCCCTGGCTTCAATTTGAGTATATTAAAGGTGGTATTACTATTAAACCAAGCTCTCCCTCTGTTAGTTACAGGTCTTTAAAGAAAAATTCTAAATTGATAACCGCAGAAACGTCAGAGAAGGCACTGCTGACTTCAAAGAGTAATCACGAACTAAATCTTTGTGTTTCTTCTAAAGCATTTGAAGAAGCGGTATTTCTCATTACTAATGCAGACACAGGCTGGTGCAAATACGCTTTAGAGAAACAGTTCTATGACTATGCCCGAAAGAAGGGCATCCCCAAAAATGTTGATAAAGCGTTTCTGGGCTTTGTGAGAAAAAAGGTCACGCAAAAACCTTAATTCAATTTTTACCAATTGCTTATAGAAAGCAGGGATGGGGTCATTCCTGAATCCATACTTTTTACCGCTAAAATA
>NZ_JAVRBM010000030.1:29755-89523 GCF_034531255.1 Nostoc sp. ChiQUE01b
CTCCCCCTTTTACCGCTAAAATACTCCCCCTTTTACCGCTAAAATACTCCCCCTTTTACCGCTAAAATACTCCCCCTTCTTATGCCTGTATCTGGCTGATGGGGCTGCTTTCATCAAGCTATACACTACACATATAGCTTAATATGAGAAACCTCAGTTTCAGATAGAACACGACACTATTAAATATAATAAGCATTTAAAAACACATATACACGCTACCGCTTTTTGTGTCAGGTTAACCAGAACACACGCACTGCTCGCTAAAATATCTTCTCCAAAAAATGTAAAAAGTTCGTTCATAAAAAACTGAAGATATAAAATCGCCATAAACCCATTTTTTTGAACCGTACAAAAGTTTCCTGCTTAAAAACGATATACACCTCATCAAAAACACCAAGACGCTCTCCTGACGCAGATAAACGCGATTTAAGGGCATCCTAAAAACACCTGCTGCCCCACCCGGCATCCTACTGTTCTAGAATCGAAATATCGTTGCGCCAGATATCCGGGTATGGATGACGACAACAACCGTCCCAATCTGCCATCTCAAGAGCCTGCTCCCCCACGAGAACCCGAAAAGTCTTCCCGCTTCTGGAACCGTGCCGCAACAGTAGCGCGGATCGGGAGGGTGTCCCGGTACGTCTACGAAAATACCTCCGTTGATAAACTGATTGATACTGTTAGGCTTGGCAAGGATGTCTACGATGCTGTCAAGGAGGAAAACAGAGCTGCCCAAGCGGAAGGCAGAGAATCACGCTCTATCTTCGAGGTTGCCAAAAGTACAGGTACGGGATGGCTTAAAGAGCAGCTTGACGATATTGCAACGCCCATTGCACGGGACGAAGATGTTGCCAAAACCCCCTATTATTGGAAAGCAGAGAGCAAACGACTGGCAGAATTGGCAGCCACGGAAAAAGAAGCAGGTAACGCCTTTCGGAAGGGCGTGCGTCAGGGGGATACTGATCCGCAGAACAACCCTACCGTTTATGACCTGCATCGGAAACTGGAAACACTGCGCCAACCTAGTATGGCTGAATCCCTCTCTAGAATCGGGTATGCTCCGCGCTGGCAAGAGGAAGAAAACAGGCGTTTTACAGACGCTGCCAGGGGAGCAGAGCAGTTTCGCAAGCAGTATTTTGTTGGCACGGCGGCTGAAAAGTACCAGTATTTCCTTGATACCGCACGCAAGGAACTGGGAGAGAATGCGCTTGACCGTAGAACCAATCCCGAAGCAGTATTGAAACTGGAAAGGCTTGCTACGGAATACTTGTATACGAGCGGGTACAACCTTTCTGAAATCACGGCTGCTGTACGCCAGAAAAGTCCTTTCATCACGGGGGTGGATGAAGGAAAGTACATCAATACTGTCACCGAACGGTTTAATCGTAGCTATCCCGCAGCCGAACTAGACAAAGCACGTCAGGATCTATCGAAGTGGCGTGCCGAGCATGATCTATCTCCTGATGATCGCTGCACACCCCAGGAACTAGTGGAAGCTTTCGGGCAAATACAGAAAGACCGTATGCTGGCATCCTGGCAAGCCTTTGACCGTTACCAGAAAAATCCTGCTCTGATACCGTCCACCCTGGGAGAGTTTCAAATCGAAGCGGCACGGCGCTACCAACTGAACGGCTGGAAGCCGCTGACCCAGGCAGAAGAAAAGGACATCGCTTTCCGTTTAAAAATTGCAGGACATTCTTCTGAAAATATCGTTGAAGCCCTGGATAAGGCAAACGTTTCTTCTGTATTTGATAAGAATTTTGGTCTTCAAACTACTGTTGAAGTAGGACAGGAAATAAAAAATAACCCTTCTTATCAAAAAATTCAGCAGATAGTTGACGACATGAAAAAGAATGATCCAACATTAACGAACGAAACAAGACTCGACAGACTTCATCTTGATACCCCACTTTCTGGCACTCAGGAAAAAACAATTGACAGACATGTATCAGTGCCCAATAAAGAAATTGAAAGGTAAATTTTGGTAAAAATATGAATACAGGCGACATATTTTTTATTAAAAGAGAATTCAGCCGTAAGCTGCATGAGCTTGATAAAACGGGCTTGTCTATCCGCGTCAAAAACGGCTCTTTGTTGGAAACCACGCAATCTGAATATATTGTTTCGCTTCAAAAGCAGGCTGCACAGCAAGGATATATCCCGCCCTTTGATAGGGAAGAAGCCAAAGAACAACTGCGGGAACTGTTAGAACTCAAGCGTCAGGAAGATGAGAAAAAAGCTCTTGCAGAGGAAGCTACTAAAAGTAGCCTTTTCCCTTTTAAAAAATAAACAGTTTTTATTGAAGCCCAGCACATTCGGCGCTATTTTTAGCTTTTCTTCCAGCCAGACATTCCTGTTTGATTTCTTTTTCCAAAATCCACTTTACCCGCTGATTTGTATCAGCAACTGTTCCCCACAAATTCCACCCCAATACCAGCAGCATTACTCCAGCAGCGCTCAGTCCCAGCCATAACCGTCTGACCTGCTGCTGGCTATCGCTCAATTTCTGGGTCAGGTCGTTGATGGATCGACTGAGGCGATCGCCCTGTTCCCGCAGAACGGTCATGTCCTGTTTCATGGGCAGCAAATTTGATTCCCAGGAGGTGTTCGCTGTCGAAGACGAGTTGCGGGAGCTTTGCGCTGACATCTGCAACTCTTTCATAAGTTGATTGCAGGATACCGTTAAGTTTGCCAAGGCGCTCACTAATTGCTGCGAGCTTTTCGCCAGCATCTCCTCGGTTTCCGCCTTGCGGATCAGACTGTCTAATGCGTCCAGGTTCGTGTCTGTCCATGTGTTTAGCTCATTTTTAAAGTCAAAAAACAGGTTCTCCCACGCATTTGGGGCATCCTCCACCAATATTTGCAATTGGCCTAACGCAATCATCACCAAAAACAACTCGTCCCTGGAATCGATCCCCAGGCGGTACACCAGTTCCAGTACCCGTGCCTTCACGTCGTCACTTTTACCTGCCAACACGCGATCAAGCAGGTCGGGTTGCCCCTTATTGCCGTTCATCATACCCTGACAACCAGCCTCATTATCTGAATGGTAGCATGGGATATAAAGAAAGGCTTTTTGCAGCATTCGGATAACGTATGGCTGATCTGCACTTGTTCGGCGGAGAAAAGGGCGGCGTGGGCAAAAGTATCGTTTGTCGCGCCGTCATTCAGTACCTCTTGGATCATGGTTTGGATTTTGTCGCCTTTGATACCGACCGTTCCAACCCGGATATCTGGCGCATTTATGGTAAGGTGTTGGACTGTCAGTTGGGCATTTTTTCTGAAGGGGAACGCTACGAGGATACGGCGAACGCGATTTTTAATGCCGCCTTGAAGAAACGTACCATCGTTAACCTTCCCGCCCAGGTGTTAATCCCGATCAAAGCGTGGTTTGAAGCCAATGACTTGCTCGAAATTGCCGCAGATACAGGGGTAAATTTTGTCTTCTGGTTTGTCAGTGACGGCGGTTTCGATAGTATCAACCTGTTGAAAAAGACGCTGGAATATTTCAAGGATGGCGTGCGCTATGTGGTGGTCAAAAACCTTGGTAAGGCCGATGACTGGGAGGCGTTTGACCAGGACAAGGATCTGCAACAGCTGATGCAGAAGTATAACACCACCATTATCGAGTTCCCGAAATTTATTGGCTCTGTCGTGCGGAACCGAATTGATAGCGAGTCCCTGCCCTTCAACAGTTGTCGTTCTCGTAAGCCCCAGTCTGCTGGTGATAATTTTAAAGGGAAGAATCATGCCTCAATCCAAGAGGCTGCGTCCGAATCACCGCTGATCATTGGCGCAACGGAGCATCCTGATTTTGGGGTGATTGACAGGCAGCGCGTGAAGAAGTTTTTGCGGGAGGCGTATGCTAGTTTTGAGGCGGTAGAAGTGTTTACCCATTGCTAACGCAAATCTTCAAGAGGACTTATAATATTACGCGAAATTCCTAATTTGTAAGTGTCACCATACCTAAAAGTTGTCAGGTATGGTGACAAAATCAGCTAAGATGCTGTAACTCGGTATATTCCGGAAAAGAATTTGACACTTGTGATGATGTAGCACCAGGTTCAGGGAGACAACAAGCGTCATGTAAAATGCTGTTTGGTGTTCAACTGGATTAAATTATCGGTAAAAGCACGGTAAGGTGGAAGCTGAAGCTCCAGCGCGAAGACTTTTTACAGACTTTCAAAAGTATTTCGACAGTTAATTGTGTCAGGATGATTTTCTCCTAACTTTTTCTCAAAAATCTTTAATGCTTCAAGGTATAAATATTTCGCCTCTTTATGTTTATTTTGAGAAACGTAAACACCTGCCAAACCGTTAAGGCTACGTGCAACATAGGGATGTTCCTCTCCCAGCAGGCGTTTTCTCATTTCCAAAGCTTGCTGGTATAAAGGTTCAGCTTCACTGTGCCGTCCTTGAAAATTGTAGAGTCTCGCTAGTGTGTTGAGACTACCTGCTACAGAAGAATCATCCTCTCCAAATATACGTTTTCTCATCTCTAAAGCTTGTCTGCACAAGGTTTCAGCTTCAGTATACCGTCCCTGGGACGAATAGGAATACGCTAGGCTATTGATGAGATTTGCAACAACAGGATTCTCCTCTTCAAGTAAAGGTTTATACCTTGTCAAAATTTGTTGGAATAAAGGTTCTCCTTCATTGTAACGACCTTGCTCATCATATAGAGTTGCTAAATCACTGAGGCTAATTACAACATAAAGATGCTCCTCTCCCAGCAAACGTTTTCTCATTTCTAAGGACTGTTTAAATAAAACTTCAGCTTCAATGTATCGTCCTTGGAATTGGTATATTAATGCCAAGCTGTTGAGACTATCGGCAACAGAAGTATGCTCCTCTCCAAGCAGGCGTTTATTTAACTCCAAAGCTTGTTTAAACAAAGGTTCGGCTTCAGTGTATCGTCCTTGGGATTGGTATATTAATGCCAAGCTGTTGAGATTATAGGCAACAGAAGTATGTTCCTCTCCCAGTAGGCGTTTATTTAACTCCAAGACTTGTTTAAACAAGGATTCAGCTTCGCTGTACCGCTCTTGTAATTGGTACACAAATGCCAAGCTGTTAAGGCTAGTAGCAACAAGTGGATGTTCCTCTCCCAGCAGACGTTTTCTCAATTCTAAAGCTTGTTGATACAAAGGTTCGGCTTTGCTGTATCGTCTTTGGAGGAAATAAATAAAAGCCAGATTTCCGAGACTATCGGCAACATCAAGATGCTCCTCTCCCAGCAGACGTTTTCTCAATTCTAAAGCTTGTTGATACAAAGGTTCGGCTTCGCTGTACCGTTCTTGTAATCGGTATATAAATGCCAAACTGTTGAGGCTATCGACAACATCAAGATGCTCCTCTCCCAGCAGGCGTTTTCTCAACTCTAAAGCTTGTTGATACAAAGGTTCGGCTTCGTTGTACCGCTCTTGTAATCGGTATACTAATGCCAAATTGTCGAGGCTAGTTGCAACATCAATATGAGAATCTCCCAGCAAGAGTATTCTCAATTTTAAAGTGTTATAATCTCCCAGCAGGCGTTTTCTCAATTCTAAAGCTTGTTGGTACAAAGGTTCGGCTTCGTTGTACCGCTTTTGTAATAGGTATACTAATGCTAATCTGTCGAGGCTAGTTGCAACATCAATATGATATTCTCCTAAAAGGCGCTTATTCAACTTTAAAGCCTGCTGATACAAAGACTCGGCTTCGTTGTACCGTCCTTGTGAAATGTAGAGATCTGCCAAACTGCTGAGGTTAGTTTCAGCAGAAGGGTGTTCATATCCTGATAGACGTTGATCCAACTCAAAAACATTTTTATGTAATGGTTTATTCGACTCCAAAACCTCTTGACGCAAAGGTTCGGCTTCGCTAATTAAATCCTGATCTTTAACCGCATCAATGACTTCTACTGCCTTTGGTACAGGTGGTGTGGCATCTACTGGATCAATAAGATGTTGTTTTAATAGGTGATATCGAGCAATGATTATCCATTTTTTTAAAGATGGGTAAATAACAAGAGTTGCTAGAGTAAATCCTGTTACAACTAATGATAATACAGCGAAAGGGCTTGCTGATATTAAAAGGGATATATCTGAGGGATTTAGATATTTTAGACTGTAACCTAAAGCGTTACAAAATCCAATAGTTAGTAAGGCAATTATTGAATTATAAAGAGAGTATTTATTTTTGAAAGAACTTAAATAAAAGACAAGCAAAAACGAGTATTTCACCGATTCAAACATTCCCGTTGTGGGAAAAACCCACCAAAATGACCAAAATGATTGAGCGGTGAAAATAAAGACTACAAAACAAAAACCTAAAATACAATTTAGAAGAATGGGATTTATTTTATTTCGTAAGGGGATGCCATACAGAGAAGTACCTTCATAATTATAAAAAGAAGCTGGTGTAGCTAAAAGCTTAATTGATAGAATAGCATAATAAATCAAAATACTAGTTCCATACCAACCCCAAACTTTTAATGATTCATTACTCGTCAAAGTACTGACAACAAAAGTTTCAAGGAAAGAAATTAATAATACAGCAATCTGACTAGTAAATAGCTTTTCTTTTTTTATCTTTGGAAGAGGTGCTGTTTTGACCGTTAGCTTGATTTGGCAAGTCTCAACAGAAGCGTTCGTGTGTAAATAAAGCCAACGTTCATAAACGCTATCCGCTGCTAAATTACTGGTATCAACAGTAATTTTACATATTACTTGATTACTTGAAAAATTCTTTGGAGTAATAGAAATCCATGAATGATTATTGGTGTGTGGTGGATCGTTAGGATGAGCTACAATTTCCCATGTTCCCGATAAGAGACTCTGGGGAACACTATTTTTGATCTGAATTGTTCTTGTAAGCTTTTCGTCTATCCTGTTTGCTGTCGCTTTTATATGATTATGACTTAGTTTAATTTCTGGTAAATGGGTAATATATGATGGTTTCAATGCTTCTTGAAGAGCTTCTTCATCGGGATTAAGAAAAAGGATAATAGCAGAAGACTCATTACCGACTTCTATTCTTTGTCGATTTTTCTGGTTTTGTTGGTATTCTAGTTTTTGTTGTTTAAATAGTTCAGCCTCCTCGTAGCACTTTATCTGTTTGCATTTTTGAATTAACCTTTCTAAGGTTAATTCAATATCTGGGTGACTTTCTCCCAGAAGACGCTTCTGCATCTCTAATAATTGATAAAGTTCAAAATCTTGATTTAAGTCTTCCAATCGATTGACATCATAAATATTTTGTTGATCTATAGGGCAAGAAATTCTGACAACCACAAATGGGTACGATAAAACTTGTCCTGAAAAAGGTTTTAATACTAAACTACCTGTTAAATCTTTTTCCCAGATATTAGAAGGTAAGGGGATATGAATGAGGTTACAATCATGAACTTTGTTTTCCTTGTAAATCCAATGATTACTAAAAATATTGTAACCATTTTGATATAGCCTCAAAATGAGAATTCCTGTACCTTTTACTTGTATTTTAAGGTGTGCCCATTGTTTCGGTAAGCCTTTAAGATGAACTGAGTAGGGGGCGGTTTTAGAAAAATAAGTATCAAAATGAATCCGTTTTGGTTTTATACTTGATGCGCTCAAATTAAATCCTACTCTTCCCAAAAAATAATTTACTTTCTGATATGCTTCTATGCTTTGTGGATCTAATGGCAGATGTCCTTCTGGAGCAGAAAGATGAAATGTTAATGGCTCTATAGAAACGTCAGGAGGATTGTATATCCAATTCCAGCCAATACGTTCGCAAAATACTTCTAATTTACAGTCAACTTCTTCCCAAATTCTTCTTTGAACGCTAAAACCAAATCGTTGATAACTATGTTCTAGCCAAAGGTCGTCTATTATTTGTAATTCATCTGAATAATCCTTCAGTCTTTGAAAGGTTTCCTTATTAGCTTCTTCCCATTCTCTAGCTGCTAATAAATAACGTAGTCGTGCGTAAAAGTTACTTTTCTCTTCGTCCTGTTCAGAGATAGTTTCTTCTAACTTTATCAGGCTAGTTTCTATGGGCTGTTTCTCAGAAGATGTAGATGGGACTATCTCATCAGGACTCAGAGAAATAATAATGGCAGAAGTCTCGTTACCTATTTCTATCTCTTGTCTACTCTTTTGAAGTTTCCATTGTTGATATCTAAAAAATTCAGCTTCGATACACCCTGCCTCTTCATATTGCTTTACAATTTCTTCTAAAGTTTTTTCTGTTTCTCGATGATTTTCTCCTAAAAAATGTTTCTTTATTTCTAATCGTTGATGAAGTATTGACCCCTGGGTAATGATATTAAAATTTTCTATTCTCTCATACCTTTCTAAGGCTCTGTAAATTTTAATACTAATAAAAGGGGAGAATAAGATTTTTCCAGAGAAAGGTTTTAAGATAAGGCTACCCGTCAAATATCTTTCTATCCATTTCCAAGAATCAGGTAACTCAATCGAAATATAATTGTAATGAAGACGATTTTTCTTATAAATCCAATATTTACGATAAATACAATTATTTTGATGATAAAGCCTTAAGTCTAAAATTCCTGTGCCTCTTACTTTGACTTCAAGCTCGATTTGTGATTGTGATAGATCTATAATATTGTTATTGGTAGAACTTGACCTTTCTTGAGGAAAAGCTCTGATTTGAATAGGATAGGGGCGTGTTGCGGGGAAATGTGTTTCGAGGCAAGAGAAGATTTTTTTCAGAAATCGTTCAGACTCAAAAACATCTGTTACTGGGAGATGTCCTTCAGGGGCGAGAGAATCAAATGTAATTGGTTCAAAATTGCGAGAAAGATATTCATTTTTCCAGCCAACACATACAAAAAATAATTCAAAATTTTGGTCAACCTCTTCCCAAATCCTTTTCTGAGTACTAAGCCCAAATCGCTGGTTACTATGTTTTATCCAAAGGTCATCTATTTTTTGTAGTTCTTCCAGACTAATCTGGTTGTTTGATAACAACCTTTGAACAGTTTCTTTATTAGCTTCTTCCCATTCTTTCTCTGCTAATAAGATGTGCAAGCGTCTATAGAAACTATCTTCTTCGTTGCAAGTAGAGATGCGTTCTTTTGCTTCTATAACTTTATTGTTGAGCTTAGGAGAATTTGTATAAAGATAACCAGAGCATTCTGCTAACCTTATAAAAAAATCTTCTCGTAAAAAACGTGAAGAAAATAACCAAAAGTAGGGGAAGTTTCCTCGACGGTTTTCAGGAGATTCACAAGGGATGAGATTATTTATACTTTGCCTAATAGCTCTGTAAAAAAAAGAAGTAGTGATACTGTTCTGTGATTGTTGCCAAATTCGCATTTGGAGACTGAAACCATAACGTCCATTACTATATTTCAACCATAGTCGATCAATAGTCAGTAGATCAGTGCCAGGAAAATTTCTAATGTCCTGATATAATGTATTATCTTGGATTAGGTTGAATGTACTTAAGTTCTCTCGATTAAGAGCTTTAAGCATAAGCCGTTTGGTTTCTTGATTAGCTTCTTTCCATTTAGCTGTCCTTAAAAGCTCTCGAAGATGCGAGTAATCTATGCCTACCTCAGAATTAAGCTCCTCAGACAGGTTTTTGAGTTGATCTAATCGTAATGGTATACCAAAGGTAGATTGCCAGTAATTTTGTGGTGCTAGTAACAGCTTTCTTGGCGAGGAATTTATTTCTTGATTTGATTCCTCCGCATCAAATTGTTGTTCCTGAGATATTAAATCGTAAGAATCAGGAAGTCTTAAGTTGAAAACTTGAACGTGCTTCTCTTCGTTGCTGCTTACGACAAGAAGCCTTCCATCTAAAGTCAAGGTTATCTTGCAAAAATATAAAGGATTGTTTATGGTAAAGCTAGCTACTTGTGTACAGGTAGGCAAGCTCCAGACTTTCAATGTTTGATCTAAGGAACAGGAAACTGCCCATTGATCATCTTGGCTAAAGCTAACAGACGTAATACTCATCCTATGTCCTGTAAATGAATAAAGAACTTTATTATTTACAAAGTCACAAAATTTGAGTTCGCCATTTTTCAATCCAAAGAAGGCTTTTTTCCCATCTGATGAGACAGTAAAAGCTGTAATGCTTAAAATCCATTCTTGTTGTGGCAAAGTTTCTTGACCAGTTAATTTAGGTTGCTGATAAGCAGGCAGTACTGGATGTACAATATCCGTATCAACATGCCATTGCATAAGGCACTGGAAAGGCTGCCATAACCAGGTATCAAGAAAGCCGCTATCGCAAAAAAGAACAGTATTCCCATCGGCACTGATGCTTACGCCTTCTGAATTGATAGGAGCATTATTGACTGGTTCTTGTCTGTATTTCCAATTAGCTTCTTTCCAGCTTTTCTCAACCTTTGAAATCCAATAGTTTGTAGTTATTAAATTATTGTCGTAACAGTCTTGTAAAAAACCAAATACCTTTCCTGTCTTAAGATTTGTTAAGCGAAGTGTACTGGCACATGATTGCCAAAGTGCCCAATGTCCGTTTGGACTAACATCTTTTAATTTCCAATGGGATAACACACCAAGGTCTTGTGAAGCTAAGTCTCGAACATCAAAAGTATTGTTTGATACCAGAAATAACCAACGTCCACTTAGACTTTTAGCGACCACATTAATATTTTTAACAACGATATCTTTATGAAAAAGAAAAGAATGCAGGGGTAAGGAAGCCTCTTTTTTTCTAACCTTTATTCCTATGTTGAACGCCATGACAAGACGTTCCCACAGGGAGGATATCTTTTTACGCTTTAAAAGTAATGGCACTCTACTACCAGTAATATCCCACATTTTAAGAGTATTCTCTTTAAAAAATGAGAAGATATAACGTCCATCTAAACTGACTGCTACAACATTCTCCCAAGGTTCGCGTAACCTTTGAGTTATTGAATGAGTTGACCGTTTATTTCCCTTTTTAGTCAAAGTAGAACTTACTAATGTTAAATCTGTAACCTGGATATCACCTGTTTTTGTTTTACAAAGCCCCATAAGCCCATTAGAGGTAAAGCTATCAAGTAAATTAAAATTTTTAAGATTAATTATGATTATTTCTTGTGGTTTGGTAAATGATAAAACTCGAAGCGATGTCCATAATTTTTCTAAATCTGACAAGCGACTTCGATAGTCACTAAAATCTCTAATTTCAGAAAAGTTTCCAAATGAGAAATCAATTAACTTCGCTAAGAGGTAGAAAAAATTTACAATATTTTCTTGAAGAAGAAACAGAATCCAGGTTATTAATTTTTTTGAGTAAGAGTAACGTATGCACCAGTGAATTAAATATAAATTCCTTACCGTAAAATACAATACAGGCTCTAAACCTTCGTCGTCACTATCAAACTCATATCGATTACGGGAACGATCTTGTTCAAGGAGAGTTTCCATTTCTTGCAGTAAAAAGAGAACCCAGGCTATAAATTTTTTTGAATAAGGGTAACGTATGCACCAATAGAATAAATCTAGAGCTATCTCTGAAGAAATACCTCCAAAGCTCATAGTATTGTGGAAGTCCCAAATCTTGAATGTTCCGTTATCAAAAGCTGCCGTTACTTTTCCTTCAGAACTTATCGTCAATATCTTAATAATTTCTTTGCCAGTAAGGCTGATTGAATTTACTAATCGCTCTTGAGGAATATTCCATAGCGAAAGGAATTTATGAGAAGCAGTTACAGCCCATTGACCATTCGGGGTTATGGCGACAGCTATGCAAGGTATTGCGCGAGTGAAAAGGATATGACGTAAAGTAACTGATGTA
Source organism: Nostoc sp. ChiQUE01b (assembly GCF_034531255.1). Taxonomy (NCBI): domain Bacteria; kingdom Bacillati; phylum Cyanobacteriota; class Cyanophyceae; order Nostocales; family Nostocaceae; genus Nostoc; species Nostoc sp. ChiQUE01b. Next base: position 41,501 of record NZ_JAVRBM010000030.1, read on the forward strand.
ACTACTCTGGAATGCCACTCATCAAGTATCCAAACTCTGGGGTCAATTTCCCGGTAGTGCTTCGTTTTATATGCCGCAACAATCTGTTGACCATTTTGACTAATTGCTAAGGCACTGATCGTTCCTTCGTGTTCAGAAAAGCGACAAAGGAATTTACCCTCCTCTAAGTCCCACAGATGAATTACACCTTGAACCTTTTTGTCATCAATATAAGCATAAAGCCCAACAGCTGCCCATCGTCCATCCCAACTTAAAGCAGCGACAGAAATTTTATTACAAATCTCACTTGTGTCTATCTCAAGCGTATGTTTATTCTCTCCTGTAACTAAGTCCCAAACTTTTAGCTGATTCTCTTTTGCCGACAGTGCCAATTTACCATCGCCGCTGATAGCGATCGCATCAATATCACCATCATGATTAGTTGTGATAGTCCTTTGTACTGCTTGATTGGGAGTGTCTATGGTAACAATCAAAGGCTCCAGCCAGGGATAGATGTCACAATCTTTTGCACCTCTAGCATTTCCTTCTCCTTCCAACAATTTTTGCAACAAAGGATTGTTAAGAGGAAGTAACCTTGCTAACAGTTGGCTAGGTAATTGTTTGGAGTCTTCTTCTAAAATATTGGCTGCTTGCTGAAGTGCTTTCTGAATAAGGCGCAGTGCTGCAACGGTTTCTCCCTGATAGTCTGAATGATGAAAAATGTTAGGATGTGTTAAGTGTTCGTAATCACTGATGACGGATTGTACCCCAAGTTGTGTTGTCTTGATGTCCAGAAAGTCGAAATTTGTCAACAAGCCAAACAAAGCTCTTGGCTGCCCTGTGTTGGCATACAAGTCGCAAAGGTCTTTTAATGTGCGTTCTCGGTTCCCTTCTGATAAGCTCAAGAGCCAGGTTCTGACATCTCGCATAGTCTTTCGTTAAAAACAAACATCGGGCGGGACAATATTTTCCAATATCCGCTTGTCTGTGTCTATGGGATCGCCACAGGCAGATTGCACTTCGTTTTTACTGAAGACAAAATCTTTATAGCTTTCATGATAAAACTTGTAGCGCAACAGATGATACTTTTTGGGCTGTTCTAAAAATTGCATCCAACCATTCAAGATAAGTTGAACTTTAGGCTCTTCTTCCCCTGCCTGAAATGCTATCTGCTCACAAGAAGACGCATCGCGCTGCTGACAAATCACACAGATAATTCTGAGCCTGTCTATGGGTGGCGGTTCCCGATTCATCCCCATCAGTACCCAGTGACGATCATAATGTTTGTTTAGTCCTTGCGGTAATTCCTTTAGGCTTGCATCCTTGTAAATACCGTCTGGTTTTGCTAGTTCAGGTAAAACCAAGCTGATATATAAGAAATTACGAACGCTTTTGTTCTTTAGAGTTTGGATTAATGTCTCTTCTGCAATGTTCTGCTTTTTCCTCCAGGCAATAAGCTTGTCTTTATACACAGAGTCTTGTAGAAATTTACGGATATAGTCCTCAATATCTTTTGTACTGTCAGCAAAATCTTCTAACTTGATGCTTTCTTGGTAAGTATCAAAGACAAGGCGATGCTTAAGGGCTTCAACATCCCGTCGCAAGGTGAGGAAGAAGTACACGCCTTTCGGCAGGTTTTGCGGTAGATACAGGACGTTGGAGGAATAATCGCTTTGTGCGCCCAAGTCTACCTCATCCAACGCATCTACTACAATCACGAGTTTGTCTGTTTTCTGACTGGCATCTCGCAGAAGTTTTTTCAGAAAAGCATTCTGCTGGGTGGCATCCGGTGGCAAGGCAGAAGGCTTGTCTAATTCGTAGCACTCAATGAGTTGCCAGCAGATATTCTCCAGAAACAGGGATGCAGTGTTCTGCCTGTCTCCTCGTACATTAAAGTAAAATAGGCAAGATTTCGTTGTAGCATAGTGAGCAGCAATTGTACTTTTGCCTTCTCCTGGCTCTCCCATAAGAAGAAAATAGCCCCGATCATACTGCGCCGTAAACTGCTCGAAGGCTGTTGTGACGTACTTGCGTCCCACAAAGCGTTCCAGCTTCTTTTCCATCAAATCGAGGAAGATTTGAGTATGAGGAGACGACAGCATCGGGTTATGACCAGAACCTTCTGATTGTTCTCTCTTGCCAGAGATGGAAGAACGCTCTCGTTGAGGTACGAGTTGTTTTGACGGCTGTTCGGCAATTTCTGTCCAGTCCAAGTCAAGCTCTTTGCAGATATTTCTAAAGTTAGCCTCTTCTACAGACTTTCCATCTCTAATAAGCGCGCTAACTCTTCTGGGGTCTAAGTAAACCTTCTCGCCAATTTCTTGGTAGGTGTAATCTTTGCCACAGGTTTTTCTTTTTTCTTTGTGTTTCTCATCAAAAGCGTTTTGTAATTTTTCTAATCCTTTAGGTGAGGGTCTAAGAGTTCCCATACTTTGTATTAATGTTAATGCAAAAAAATCCGATAACTTTTTGGATTTTGACAATTCAAGGGGTATCTAATAATAGAAATTGTAGCAGTATTTCAGATTTTTTAGTATTTATAAAAATAAATAAATTTTTTATGCAAAACTTAATTTATTGTTTAGCAATATTAATGTTTGTATATTAATATTTAAATATGGATAATTATAACTTAATCCGAACCCGCAATGTTTCAAAAAAGTGATGCTTTCATTCGCTTCAGAAAGCATCCTTAAGAAAGAAATTTATTATGATAAATTTAAAATTGGAAAGATTCACTGAATGGGCTACAGGGGTATGTGGGAAAAGTCCGGCTCGTCAATTGGGAGAATATATTGCAACAAATCAAGGCAAAAATTTAGATGCGATAGTAGAGGAGTGTTTCAAGGATGATTCCTTAAAAAGTTATATTCCAAAATTTGCACAAGCAGTAAATGAAGTTCATCGGCGTAACGTTTCCGGCTTAAGTATAGATTTGGGTCTTGAAACTGGAGAACTTGGTGTAGATGTACCTCAAAAAGCAAAGTATTTTAAATTAAAGTGCAAACAAGAATTGATAGAAAAAGCACTTGCTCAAAATATCCCTGTAGCAACAAGAGAGTATGCTGGCGCTAATGCTAACAGTGAAGGCTTCAATGAAAAATTTTTGAATTTAAAAGAAATTGACGAAGCAAGTGCTATCAAAGAATACTTAAAATGGATAAACTGTGTTGCAGAGTTTCATTGTGGAGAGCAGCTGTTCGAGTACAAGAGAGAACAAAAACAGCAGGATCTCACTTTAGATACAAAGTCTTCCTCCAAAAATCTCAAAGATGAAAGAATCACCTTGAAAGAATTAGCACAGCAAGAGCAATCGGAAAACCTACTGTACGACTTATGGGAACAAGGCTACCTGCAATGCAATATAAGGTAAGTATGTAAAAACTACGCTTAAAAAAGCTGATCCAACGTAGTAGGTTTTGAAGAAGGGTTCATATTATAGCATAAATAATTAAAAGTTTTCAGAATTCTAACAACAATGCATTTCATTGCATCTTGGTGCATACTGACATTTTTCACAATGCGCTTTGATGTATTCCATTTCATTTTCTATTCTGCAATATTGATACTCAGGAGGTCTGAAGAGCATTTAAATAAACGAATTCTTCTCACCAACAGTATAAATAACGGTGGAATACCACCCCTTAATGTCTGCAATGACTGCCAATGTCTGCATTCAGGCGTTGGCTTGGCATAGGCAGACACCCTGAACCTTGACAATTGGGACATTTACCTGGAACTATCGCAGCCACGACACCCTGGTGAAAGAGCAAGTGAGTAAGACCAGCCGGGAGCTGAACGGGAGTACCTCAGTAGGGTGGCGTAGTAAAAACGGGTTGGTAAAAATGTACGAATAGCCTTACCAGATAGGGAATGCGTTCCCATCCTGGCTAGGCAGCCTTCCAACAAAAAACTTTTAGAAAATTGCGCTCTTTGGAGCGTACGACAAAAAAGGAGGTTTGTTCGTATGATAAAAAAGCTACAGATAGTAATCCTTCTCTTGAACAGTGGTCAGCATACCAATCAGCTTTTGACTACTTTAATAGCGTTCTTTTTGAAGGTAAACTTCCTCGGTGTATCTTGAATTTCTCGCGTCATGCCCATTGCTACGGCTTCTTCGCGCCAACCCGTTGGCAGAACAAGGAGTTAATTACCCACGAGATAAGCTTAAACCCCGATGAGTTTAAACGTCCGTTGCTGAACACTATGTCCACGCTGGTTCATGAAATGTGCCATTTGTGGAAGTTTGAGTTTGGGAAGAAAGCCCATACTCCTGGCTACCATTGCAAGGAGTGGGCAGCCAAGATGGTTGCAGTTGGGCTTATTCCCTATAACATCAATCAGCCTGAGAAACAGACCGGATACAAGGTAACGCACCAAATTGTAGCAGGGGGACGATTTGAAGATGCTTTTAAGAAGATACCCCCAGCGTACCTCATTCCTTGGCAGTCAACACCTTTTCTTTATGCGAAAAGCAAACGGGCTAGTCGAGACAAAGTGAAGTATATCTGCTCCTGTTTGTGCAACGTGTGGGGTAAGTCAGGGCTACAAATCACCTGTAATGCTTGTGGGCAGCGCTTTCAAGAACAAAAATGAAGTTTGAGCGTACGACCGAAAAACGTTGATCATTATCTGCGTTGACTAACCTAACCGCACTTCATCTCGGTGGATTGCTCTGAAGACATCAAGAAAACACAATATTTCCTCCTAAAAACAATGAATATCGAATACACCAAGAAAGCCCGCCAGGGTGAGCGAAACGCAGGCAAACGTGGGAAAGATTTACAAAAGTTACGCCAGGTACTGCATTACTTTCAGCAGGATATCCCCCTACCAGCCCGATTCAGAAAACATCGCTTATGGCAATCCGAATACAAGGGTGCGTGGGAAGTGCATATCGAGCCGAACTGGCTTCTTGTGTATCAAATTGTCGGTAACACCGTGTTACTGATTCGATGTGGGACGCACCCAGACATCTTTAAATAGATGCTCCACCAAAAATCGTCTTGGCAGTGATAGCCTCTGCACTTTTTATCCTTATATCCCATCTTATGAACAAGCGAATTTTCCTTCTGAAGGCCGTTATGCCGCCATAACGGTGCTTCTTGTAGTCAGGGCATTGGATCAAACCGTGCCCTTTTATTTTCCTTCTATGAACGTAAGAAAAATTCGGAAATGGCTTGCAGACATCGCCGCCGATGTTGACCATTTCCTGGAAACCTACTGGCGCAATGTTTTTGCGGTTGTGGGTATCTTGCTCCTGTGGGTTCTGATCGTTGCTCCCCGCAGCAGTGACCAGTTTATCCCCGACCCCCTTGCCTGGAACAATCCCAAAGACCAGGATGGCTGGTGGTGCCTCATCCTGTTTTTGATTTGCGTCTATGCCCTTGTGACCAGGTTGTTTGCCTGGGTGAACAATGAGGGAATGGTCAACCTGTGGGTAGCGGTGTGGTGTGTGGGGCTGTTCTATCTGGCAACTGATCCTATCGCGTATTACACAGGGCGCTCCTATCGGGAGTCTTGGACGTTTGCTCTCCACCAAAACTTTCACGGTTGGAGCGTATTTTGGGGAGCGTGTTGGCTTGGCTTTATCGCCAGCTATACCTTGATGTTCATTTTCCACCATCACCGGGTAAAATTGCGAACATTCTGGATTTGGTTCCTCCTGAATCTTGCGGTCATCACCTTTTTCTACTGGTGGACTTCCTGGATCGGTGTGTTGGTTGCCTTTCTCACCCCCCACTTTCTACGCCCCTGGCTGGTTGCCCCATCCGAGCAAACCGTGACCCTTGACGGGCGCATGGTGGTCAAACGGCGGGATGCCGACCGTTTTTATCGCGGCATGACAAAGCGCAAACCACAATTGACTGTCCTGCTTGGCGGACTAGAGATACCATTCAGCGAACTACCAACCCATGTGGTAGCCTTTGGTGCAACCGGGTCAGGAAAAACCCTGACGTTGCTGTTGCTGGTCAAGAACTTTCTGTACCAGATTTATCCCGGCAGCCCGTACAAGGCGATTATCTATGATGCCGCACGGGAAGCCCCTGCCCTCCTCCAGGGTATGGCAGTGGGGGCGAAGGTGTACCTGCTCAATCCCCTTGATGCTCGCAGCGTCAGGTGGAACCTGGCTGAAGATTTTACGGATTTGACGCAAGCCTGGACGTTGGCTGAGATTCTTGCCCCACAGGCGGGGGATGGTGATAACGGAAGGTACTTCCGGGAAGCAGCCGTTGCCGTTCTGTATGGCGTTATTTCCTTTTACACCCTGAATGCCCCTGGGTGTTGGCGGCTGGCTGACATCATCCGCGCCTGCCAGTCGGAGACGGTATTGCGGGCGATTTTGGAAAGTGATGATCGCACCAAGGATGCTCTGGCGGTGCTTGCCACCGATAAAACCAGTGCCTCAATTCTCAGTACCATCCTCACCGAGATCAAAAAATACGCCATTATCGCCGCACTGTGGGAAACCTGTACAGAATCCATCAGTGTTAAGGAATTTCTCAAAGGTGGCGGTATTGCCGTATTGGGGCGTGATGAAGAAGCACCCAACCAGGTCAATGCCTTAAACAGGCTCTGGCTGCTGAAAACCTCCCAAGCGTTGCTCAATGCTCCTTCTGTGCAGGAGCCGCAAACACTGCTCCTCCTCGATGAGACAGCGAGCTTTAAGGTCGAACGCCTGTCCACGATGGCAGCCGAACTTCGCAAGAAGGGGGGCTTCCTGGTACTGGGCATCCAAAATATCCGGCGCATGAATGCTGTATATGGAGCCGATGAAACAGCAACGATTGTGTCTCAGTGCCGCCATAAAGCTTTACTGCGAGTGGAGGACGAGGACACAGCGGAGTTTTGCTCCAAGCTCATTGGTGATGCCGAAGTCAAAATTATGACCTCAAATTATCAGTGGGAGCAAGATGTAGGGGGGCTAGTCGGGCATGGGGAAAAATCTGGTATCAGTGAGCAGCGCCGTTTCCAGCGAGCGGTACTGCCGTCCAACTTTCAGAACCTTCAGCCAGTAGATTTTAGCAACAATGTTGGCTTGTCTGGCTACTTCATCTCTCGGTTTGTCCATCAGCACACGTATTCAGTCCAGGAGTTGAAGGAACTGCTCCCTAGACCGGATGACACCTACCCCAACTTCGTTCCCAAAGACCCACAGTTCATGCAGTTGATGCCTTGGACGGACGCTGATCTGGAACGACTGGGATTGACGGAGGTCTTCCAAAAATTACGGCTCAAGGAACTCGAAGAAAAACTGGGGCAGGCATCACCCCCCTCCCCTCTTCCCGTAACACCAGTACCACCACCGTGGCTGGGGGGAAGTGTTGAGGTAGGCGCAGAGGAAACCTTTTTCACTGAAGAACCGGAGGAAAATATCCCCTCCTGGTACACAACCCAACCCGATTCCTTCCAGCAACTCCCCAGGCGATCGCCAGACCGCCGTATCAAGCGCACGGGAGAACGCCAACCCCGTAAACCTCCGCAACGCCGCGAACCACCCCACCAGGAACGCGACGATCGCAAACGGTAAATATCTGTTTCTCAAGCGGGAAGCCTCTTCCCGCTTTGTTTATCCACCCTACCCATCATTTTCTTTATGAATCCCTTGAAAGTCATTGCCCAGGTACTGACCACCCTGCTGACGCTCCTGTTTCTTGGCTGGTATGGCGTGTTTTGCTTCCGCCTGGGTTGGCAAGCCCGTGATAATCCCATTCTTTCATCTTTCGCCACCCTGGTGACAGGCAATAACCAGAAGACGGAGGAAAAAAATTGCCACGACATTTTAGGCAGTCGGTTGGGTGACTGCAACTAACGGATAGTGAGGATAAGACAATGGCTGAAAAAATTCTGCTGTATTGTTCTGGTGTAAATCCTTCTGTGCTGGAACAAATCGACAGTCCACCGGAAAAACAAAAGTATGCGGCGCAGGGTGCAAGCGTGTTGGTTACGTCGTTGATCGCAACCTGTTCTGGTAGTTACGCCCTGTATGCCGTTTTTGGCACTGGGTTGGTGGCCGTGCCGTTGGGACTTTTCTGGGGTGGTAGTATCCTGTTGCTCGACAGGCTGATGCTGATGACCATGCGGAAGCGGCGCAACAAACCGCTGGCACAGATGGCGATCGCAGCGCCCCGGCTGGTGCTGGCGTTGTTCGTAGGCTTGACGGTCTCGAAGCCACTGGAATTGCGGGTGTTTCAGGCAGAAATCCAGCAGGCTGACCACATCAGCATCATCAGTACCTTGAAGGAGGAACGGGCAACGCTGGAGCAAGCCAAGAAAAACGCAGAAGCGGATGCAAAAGAAGCACTCAAAACTGCCAACCAGCTTGATGCCTCTGTGATTCCTGCCAAACGGGCGAGTGCCCGTGACTACCGGAAAGCTGCTGCCCAGAAAACCCGTGAAGCAGCCCAGCTTGACAAACGAATTACCGAAAAGAACAACGCCCTCAGTACCAGGGAGAAAATTAACCCGAAGGAAATCAAGTTAACCCTGCTGAGGCAGGTCGTTATTTTGGAACACCTGGCTGCGGTTGAACCTGCTGTCCGCTATACAGGATGGGTGTTGTCAACGCTGTTTGTTCTGTTTGAGATTCTGCCGATTGTCAGCAAACTGATGGCAAAGTACAGCGTGTACGATGCTGCCCTGGAAAATCTGGAAACAACGGGCATCCGCCTTCAGGAGAAACTGCGCGAGGTCAGTGTTGAGCAGATTGACCGCGAATCCCTGATGGTGCGCCAGTATCGGGAAGCGATCGCCGGAATGGTACGGGATGAAATGATTCGGGCATCCCAGCAACAGGTTATCAGCATTGTTCGTGATATTGAGCGTGTCCCAGGGATGGCAGTCCGGCAGGCAGAGATGACCGAAGCCGTTGTTGATCGCATTGCTGCCGAAATCAAAAATGCGGTTGATACGCCAACTAACAGTCACCAGGACAAGGCAGCCTCTACGTGGGATTTTTCTGCTCTGCGTCGCAAACTGGAAAACCTGTTCTGGCATTAGGCTGATTAACCCATTCTAGTTGCCTAAAGCCCGTGTAGAACACGGGCTTTACTCTTTACTACGGGAGAAACACATGGATAACACTCCTGACTTTACTGCTTACGGGTACACAATTGTTGAAGAATTGGGTAACTATTACTACGAAGACCGCACTCTATACCTGGCTCGTAATGGGCATCACAACAGGTTAGTTGTTCTCAAGGTATATCGCTTCGGGTTCACTGATGATGAGGCAGAGGTTGCCCACATGGCTGAACAAGAGAGGCAGACCTTACAGGCACTCAAGCATCCGGGTATTCCAATCTGTTTTGACACTTTTTTGGTGCGAGATGAGAACAACCCCAATGTCGGCAGTATCACCTTGGTGTTGGAATACAAACCCGGAATCAGCCTGGATAAAGGGTTCCATCTCACCCTACCCCAGTTGGAAAGCCTTAACCTTCAGGTCTTAGATATTCTTGCCTATGGGCAGACCCTTAATCTATTTCATCATGCGTTGAATGAAGGTGATATTGTGGTAGATTACCTACCACAGGGCAAGATTCAGGTTTCTGTTCTCAATTTTGGCAAGAGGCGGGAAATTGTTGTCATCCCGAAATGCGAACAGAAATGGCAGCACGATCTAAAAAAACTGGGTGCTATCGTGGTGCGTTTGTTGACGGGCAAAGTGACTTCCGATTTTGTCCTCTTTCAAAAACATTCTTCTTCGGTCAGCCGTTTGGTCAGTTCCCAATTCCAGGATTGTGTTCAACGGTTATTGGGAGATAGGCAGACAGGAAGTTTTCAGGATGCAAGGCAAGCGTATCAACAGTTTGAAAAGACACCTGTACTTTCTCCGGTCTATCCACCGCGTCATATCCCCTACTCTGCCCTACTGGGGTATTTCGCCATTAGTGTCATGCTGTGCTGTATCTGGTTTAATGGGGTGCAACTGTCGTCTGGGATGCAAAATTTTGGCAGGACAATAACCCAGATACCCCTGACCATCACGCTAGGGTTTATCCCTGGACAAGCCCTAGAAGTGAATGTGGCATACCTGCTGGCAGGAGTATTGTTTGGCTTAGGCGCGTTACTGGTAATCGTTTGCCTCTGCTGTTTCGTTCTGGAAGGGGTATTTTTTGGGGTTGTCCTGATTGTGCTGGCAGCCCTGGTACTGGGTCTGTACTGGTTGGTAGGCTTCGTGGTGAACCTGGCCATTACCCTGACACCAATAGCGATCGCAGGCATCCTGGTGTTAAGTTTTTACAGTTTCATGGTGAACTGTTGGGTACAAATGCGACGAGAGAAGTTTACCGTCAGTTATACGGGGCTAACAATCATGTCGGGAACACTGGCGGCTGTCGCCGTCACAGGTACTGCATTGTCTCTTCTGGTATGGCAGCAAAATCTAATCCTGTTTATGCTGCTCGGTTCTATTACCTTTCCTCTGTGGTTGTATCTGCTAATTTATCCCGCTAACAGGTATCAAGCCGATGTTGCAAGACATCAAAAAGCACTGGCGCTGGTACTCAAAGCTTAACTAAAAGCCAGCTAAACGCTGGCTTTTAATAGTGTTGTAATCGAATGACATAAGGTTTTCATTTTTAGCTAAATCAACCTTTTTGATAGTAAGTGAATATATCCAAACTTGATACAAGTTGTACCCTTGCTTTGCTGTGTTTATCGCTCAGACTACTGAATATTTACTGCTGAAATACTTGATTTGTATGTGGTTACAAGTTGTATAAAACCTGCGAAATGGTATTAGTCTGAAGTAACAAAAATCTATTCAAGGCATATGAAAAGTGGCAGCTTTAACCATTGCTTTCTTTAATCAATCGGGTGGTGTGGCTAAAACCACGTTGACGATGAATATTGGTTATCATCTGGCAGAACGTGGTCGTAAGGTCTTGCTCGTTGATATAGACCCCCAAAGCTCTTTAACAACCTTCATGAACTTTGAACCTGTTGAACTCGATAAAACGATTTATCATGCTCTAGTTCAACAGGAAGATATCGCAATTATTCATGATATTTATGGCATGGATTTAGCCCCGTCTAATATCATTCTCAGCAAAGCAGAAATGGAATTGGCAGGGGCTATCATGCGTGAACTTCGCCTCAAACAGGCGCTGGAAAATGTGCAAGACAATTATGATTTTATATTGATTGATTGTCCCCCAAGTTTGGGAATCTTGAGCATTATGAGTCTTGTTGCAGCAACGCACGTCCTAATCCCTATCCAAACAGAATTTAAAGCATTGAAGGGAACACAGCTACTTTTAAATACTATTCTTGAGGTTTTGAACTTAGCAAACCGAAAATTAAAAATTGCTGGTATTGTGCCCACCATGTACGATAGCCGAACGTCTCAGGGAGAACAAAGCTTGAAAGCCATCAATGAACAGTTGTCCAAAATTGGCGCTGTACTGCCAGCGATTCCAAGGGCAACTGACTTTGCTAACGCTTCTCAAAGCCGTAAACCTTTGGCTCTTTATAACTCAAAACATCCTGCAATCGAGTTGCTACAGCAAATTGCTAAAAAAGTGGATACCCTCTCATGACAACTAAAAACAAAACGCCTGAAGAGTTTCAATTTGGTGGTGTCCTTAATGCTTTTGTGAGTCAGACTGAACAAAAGCCTCAAGAGAGTAGTTTTTTGCCGCTAGCAAGTATTATTCTGCCGAAAAGCCAGCCACGACGTTATTTTGACCCGCAGAGACTGGAAAACCTTAAAACATCTATCAAGCAGTATGGTATTCTTGAGCCTTTAATTGTTCGTCCTGTAAAAGACGATGTTTATGAGCTAGTTGCTGGGGAGAGACGCTATCGTGCCGCGACAGAACTGAAGCTGACAGAAGTTCCAGTTGTTGTTCGGACGTTGAATGATAAAGAAGCTATTCAGGTAGCCCTAATCGAAAATCTTCAACGTGAAGACCTAAATCCTGTGGAGGAAACGCAAGGTATCTTAAACCTCCTATCAGTAGAACTGGATGTGCCATTGGATAAGGTAAAATCCTTGCTCACCCAGATGAAGCACGCACATGATAAGCCAGGGCATAACGTTATGCCTCCCGAAGCGATCGCTATAGAGCAGGTTCTGGCTTCCTTGGGGAAAATGACCTGGGAATCGTATGTTAAAAACAGACTGCCCTTGCTCAACCTGTCCGAAGAGCTTCTGCAAGCCTTGGAAGAAGGTACTATCGAATATACAAAAGCCAGAGCGATCGCAGGTATTAAAGAAGTGAGCAAGCGAAAGTCTCTTCTAAAAGAAGCGATCGCTCAAGGTTTATCCTTAAGCCAAATCAAAGAGAAAATTGCCAAGCTGAAAGCAGCCGCAGCGAAAGGGAAGGGCGGTACTGTAGATAAAACCTTAATGTATCCGCAGAGACTGAAAGAAATTTATACCAAGGCGAAGAAGGTTAAATCCTGGGACGACCTGGAGAAACAGCAGGAGTTTGAAGCTTTGTTAGAAGGATTAGAAAAGCTACTTTAAGACAATCTAAGTAAAAAAATAGTATGAATTGTAGCTGCCCTTCAAATAGATGATGGAAAATAGCAGTACCCGCTCCGGGGGAGCAGCTCAAAAAGCAAAAAATGCTTTTCTCAGCTAAGTTAGCAAATAAAATGAAACCAGCAGATAAAAAGCCTGTCTATCGGGAGACTATTCATGACGGGAACGACCAATGACAAACAACTGTCGAGAATAGTTTTAAAAGGTTTCAAGTCTATCGCCCAGTGCGACTTTGAACTCTCCAGACTGAATGTTTTGATTGGCGCTAACGGGGCGGGAAAATCCAATTTTATCGGCTTCTTCCGTATGGTTGGACAGTTGCTTGAGGAGAACCTACAAGTTTTTGTCAGTCGCCAAGGTAGCCCTGATGCGTTATTGCATTTTGGACGTAAGACAACGGAACAACTGGAGTTTCAGTTATACTTTGGCAATAATGGATACTTCGCTACACTTGAACCAACTCAAGATAATCGCCTGATGTTCGCTTCTGAGTCCTTCTGGTGGAACGTGAGCGGTGAATATGAAATAGGTAGGGGGCATTTTGAGACAGAGGCTTTCACTGGCACAGGGACGAGAATTGACGAGTACGTTTTGTCAGCCATGCAGCAGTGGCGAGTGTATCATTTTCATGACACCAGCGACAGTGCGTATATAAAACAGCCGCATGGTATTAATGACAATGCTTACCTGCGCTCTGATGCCCGTAATCTTGCATCCTTTCTGTATCTGTTGCGTGACAGCTACCCGGCATCCTATCAAAAAATCGTCAAAACTGTCCGACTTGTTGCCCCGTTCTTTGGAGATTTTTATCTGCGTCCTTCGCCACAAAACAAGGAGGTTATTGAACTGGAATGGTTCGAGCGGGGACAGGATATCCCGTTCAAGGCACATCTGCTTTCAGATGGCACGCTGCGTTTCATGTGTCTGGCAACTGTTTTTCTGCAACCAGAAGAGCTTCAGCCTGAAACAATTTTGGTGGATGAGCCAGAACTGGGTCTGCATCCGTATGCTATTACTGTCCTGGCATCATTGATACGTACCACCTCTAAACAGGTGATTGTTTCAACCCAATCCGTGGAACTGCTTAACGAATTTGATGCAAATGATGTGATTGTTGTAGACCGGGATAAAGGGAAAACATTACTTCGCAGGCTAGATAAGCACGATTTGCAGGAGTGGCTTGAGGACTATAGCCTGGGCGAGCTTTGGAAGAAGAACGTCCTGGGCGGGAGACCTTCACGATGATCCGAGTGAATGTTTTCGTTGAAGGACAAACCGAAGAGACGTTTATCAGGGAACTGCTCTACGGGTATTTTCAGGAGAAAAACATATACCTCAATCCTATTCTGGTGAAAACCAGTTCAACGGGGAAGGGGGGTGTGGTGAGTTACGCCAAAATCAAGCCGCAATTAAATCGCAAGTGCCTTGAAGACAGAACAGCCTTCGTCACCACAATGTTTGATCTGTACGGCTTGCCTAATGATTTTCCAGGAAGCAGTTCTCTGCCAAAAACCAGTGACCCGTTTCAGAAGGCTGAATATCTTGAGGGGGAAATGGGCAAAGATATCGGTCACAAGAATTTTATCCCGAATTTGCTGGTTCACGAGTTTGAGGGGCTACTTTACAGTCAGCCACAAGCATTTGCTGCGTGGTTCGATGCCAGTGTAGTCAGTATTTTGCAAGCCCAGCGTAACGCCTTTCCTTCACCGGAGCATATTAATGATAATCCCCTAACAGCCCCATCAAAACGCATTCGCAATTGTTGCGATGGATACGACAAACCACTACATGGTTCGGTGCTTGCTATTGATATCGGGCTGGATACCATACGTCAGGAATGTCAGCATTTTAACCAGTGGTTGCTGCGGCTTGAAAACATAGCTCCAGTTATTTGAGACTTTTAACGACAAAGTAGTGGTAAATAGTTTGACCGATAAGGTTTGACAGTTATCAGAAAAATTTTTACCTTCAATGGCTAGCTGCTGCATTACCATTCGGCGCACGTTCAATTAGGTCAGTTAGCTCGCATTCTAAAGCATTGCACAGCTTTTCCAACATATTTCCGTCTATCGATGGCATTTCGTCAGTTTGGCGGAGCCGATAGATGGTGTTTGGATGGACGTTGATTTCTTTTGCTAAGTCTTTTCCTGAAATACGCCGCTCTGCCATTAAGCGGTTCAGTCTCCATTTTATAGTCATTTTAATTTCTATAAAGGAAGAATAATTTAAGCATGTTGTATGCACTAGTATTTTTCCCGTATTGAGATGGAAATTAACATTAAAATGAAAATATTCACCAGTATTGGCACACAATTTTCAAAATATTGTCTATTATCATACTAACTAGAATTTTGAGTTTGATGGATAAACGATGCTTATTGCCTAAATTTTCTCTCAAATAGTAAAAATTACAGATATATCAGGTTACTTCTAGTAATAATCGAAACAGAGATAGATTGTTTCGGTTAAATGATTTAATTTTGTCAATATTTGAACTTAGCTCCGTATTGATTCCAGGAACTAGGAATAAAAACCTATGGAAATAGTTAGTTTTTACGAGAAGAGACTACAAGATTTAGTAAATAATATTACTGAAGACCAAAGACTACTAAAGCAATACGAGGCATTGCTGCGCTATGAAACTGATCCTCGTGCTTTAGGTAGGTGTGAAAAAGAAATTGAACGGCAGCAAGAGTTTGTTACTCGATATCAGCAGGAGTATAGCGAGCTAAAGCAGAAAATAAAAGATTATCAACCAACCCAATTGCTGTATGTGGATAAGCAGTTACAGCAGATGGATGAAAAAATCAACGTTTTGCTAAAAGGGCAGATCGCAATTTATAAAAATCAGCATCAAATGCGTCAAGCGCTGTTGGAACGCTACAACACTTCCGAGAAAGTTATTATTGGCTCTATTACCCAGCAACTCAACCAGACGCAATTAGTTTTGACAGAAAATTTACTACAGGCACTGGATAGCAATATGGTTTCGGAACCGGAGATGCAGCAGATGTTGGCAGTTCTGGAAGAACGTCTGCCTTCTTTACCTCTGAGTCAGGCAGGGATTGCTGAAATTATTAAAAACCCTGAGTTAGATGTTAGGCATAAATTAAAAATTACGTTGCCTATTATTCCTACGCTTGTGGAATACGAAGGTGAAATTGAATTGGGAAGTGGGTTTAACATCAAGTCAGCTTGGCAATTATTGATAGCTAAATTGCAAAGAAGGTAATCTATGAGTTGGTTTGATGAATATATGAGAGAAGAAAATAATAAAGATCGTGAAGATTTGAGTCAACTAGAGGAGCAGCTGCGCTGTGAACGTGATCCACGTCGAAGGAGGAGCCTAGAAAATGATATAAACATAATAGTGCAAAGAATTCACCAGCGACAACTTCGTTATCAACAGATACACGAAGGTTCATCTGTCTCTCCTTGGGTAATATTTTATTTTGCAAAGAATAAGATAAATTATTTTATAAGATTGGTTCCTAATTTTATAAAAATAATAGTATTGATATTAATTCTAATAATATTTTCCCTTTCATTAAACCAAATATTCAATCCCAAAAAAACTTTGGAACCAATTAACGTTACATCTGATCAAAATAATAACGATGCAGATATCAAAAAACATATGAGTTACGGGGAAAAAACTCTATTTTCAGGGGGGATTATAAATAGTAAACAAGAAGGAATGAAAAACTATTCTGCTGGCAACTTTGGAGGTGCTGCTGACGAATTTGATAAAGCCAGAACAAAACAGCCTCATGATCCTGAAACATTGATATATCTTAATAATGCGAATCTTAATAGTAATACAAACATTGAATTTGATACAATTGCTGTTATTATTCCTGTAACAAATTTAGAAGTTTCATTAGATATTTTAAGAGGGGTTGCTCAAGTACAGGATTCTTTTAATAAAGAGAACAAAAAGTTTAATAAAGGTCTTAAAATTTTAATAGTCAATGATGGAAACGATATAAATAGGGCTAAAGCAGTTGCACGGTATTTAGTAAAACAAGATATATTAGCAGTAATTGGTCATTATACTAGTGATGCAACATTAGAAGCAAGTAAAATTTACGAAGCAGAAAAATTAGTATATATTTCTCCTGGCACCACTTATACAAAGCTGTCTCGAAATACGAATTATAATTTTTTTTACCGTACAGTCCCACCTCTTTCAAAATATACATCTGCTCTTGCCAGTTTCTTAAGGGAAAAAAGATATAAAAAATTTGTGATATTTTACAACAGAAAAAGTATTTATAGTGATGATTTTAATAGTAATATTGATGAGTCTTTGAGTTCAACCGGCATAGAAAAAATCAACAAAGGATTTGATGATAAATATTTTCTTCTATCCGATCCATTATTTCAGGCTAATATATCTATTGAAAAATTTAAAAATAAAAACGATGTAGCATTTATTGTTATTCCAGATGGAGGGACTAGCATATACAGCTTGCCCAACGCTATAAAGCTAATTAAGGCTAATCGTGGTGAACATTTGATATTAGGGTCTAATACCCTCTCTAGCATTGATACACTTCTTATAGGAAATGATGCTAAAAATTTGTTTATTTCTATTTATCAGTCTGAAACCATACTTCCTAATTCGCCTTTTGTTAAGGAATTTAAAAGTCTATGGAATATTAGAGAAATTAGTGAGCGTACAGTGGTTGCTTATGACGCTGCAAAAGCTTTGGCTACAGCCTTACCCAAAGTAGCTTCATCAAATAAGTTGATGCTAAAGCGTCAAAAATTGCATGAGACTTTGCCAAAAATAGAAATAGAAGGTGCCAATAAGGAAAAATTCAAATTTTCTAATGGAGAACGAACACAAGTATCTGTTGGAGATAAATTTGAAATAGCCAAGGTTGTGGAATTATATGAGTGTTCTGCTTATGGTTATATTTTTGTTCCTGAGAAATATACATCAGGGCAAGTAGACAATTTGAAAAAAGACTGCCAACACTAAAATCAAATAAATTTCATTTTTTATCGGGTTTCTGATTGCGTTGCTCTTGCTCTTCCAGCCAGGTTTCAAGCAGTTCGACCATCACTTCAGGTATGGTTTTGTCGATCACCGTGCAGGCTAGTTTAAAGCGACGTTTCGCATCTTTGTAATATGCGTTGATTTCGGTCATATTGGGCAGAATTTTTGGCATGGTGGCACAGGATATACGGGGTTACTCCGAACATTGATAAATCCCACCCCTCCTTGTGAGTTAGCAGATCGATATCCCCACATCAGCCTTCATTTGTTTCTGCTATGGGTATATCGTTGAATAGTTTATCGCACAGCAGATATAGTAGTTCTATTTCAATGTTGGTGGCGTGTGCTACCTCCTGAAGCTCTGAATCGGATGGGCGAATGCCATTTGCCAGCATGGTCAAAAACGTAGTAGCGGCAAGGTCATAGTTGCGATTTGAGACATTTTCTTGGGATATATTTCGCTCATCAAGCCAGTCTTGAATCAAATCGGCAGCAATATCTTCCATTGTGCGCCCATCGTCAATCGAGGCTTTTTTAAATTCGCGGTGAATCTCTTTCGGGATGCGCGTCCGAAGATATACTTTTTCTTCTTTTTCCATGCCAAGCGGGTGCTACTACCTTATTACTATAATCTGCACACCGCCAGTCCACTACACCGCTATTAGCCATTAGATAGCTATTATGGCGATAAATTTATTAAGAAAAGTAACTTTTTAGCGGATTAGCGGATTAGTCCGCTATAGTCATAGTATCTCGCTAATGACCTAAACCAGTCAGATTCAGACTGAGAGCATCACATTACTATTTGGCGTGTTTTAGCCAATTTAAAGAATTCCAAACAATCAGGAGGTACAACCATGCTCTTAATGCAGTCAAAGAAAGCTGCAAACGCTTTGCCCATCTCAATTATCGCCACCGGAGTTGATACAGGCGCTGGCTTACTCAAACTCGCCATCGGCACCGGACAACACCGCGTCCGTACCCCCGCCAAAATCGTCGAAATCGGGGGCGAACTTCACGACGAACTCACCTCCCCCGAAGGCGGACATTTCATCTACGACGACGGCGATCGCCCCGATTTAAAAGGGCGCGAATTCCTCACCGGCAGCCTTGCCGCCTGGAAAGCCCCCACCAGTCATATCAAACTCAGCGACAACCCCGCGCTTAAAGCCGAATACGTCCTGCACATGATATTGGGGGCACTGGCAACCTTACCTCATCAAGACACCTGGAACCTGCACCTGGTGCTGTCCAGCCACAACACCCAGGTATTCCGCGAACTCGTCACCAGCAAAACCAGTGGCAGCCATACCGTGCTGTTTGGTGGACGGGACAAGCCCAAAACCCAGGTTTCTCTCACCGTCTCCCTTGTGGTTCCCGAAGGGGCGGGCAGTTATTCCTTTTGTGCTGCCTACAAACCCGACCCCCTGATTGACATTGCGGGACACGTCATCGCCCTGGACTTTGGCACCTCCACGGTGATTCCCACCGTCTTTGCCCCCCAAGGTAAAATCATCCATCGTAACGTGTTGGCAGTGGGGGGATGCGTCGATTTACTGGAGGCGATCGCCTCCGATGTGGAACTGGTGAAACTCCTTGGTACCGGAAAATCTGCCAATATCGAACTCATCCGCCAAGCCATTGAAGACCGCAGTTTCAAATATGGCACGCGGGGTTTTAGTTTACAGCACCTCTACACCCGCCATTTGCATACCTGGCTGGGCGATCGCATTCGATTAGCCTTGGCAGAAGTCGAGGAATGGGGCGACGCAGCCCAAAGCCTGATTGCATGGGGTGGTGGTGCGGTACTGCCCTTCGCCCAGGAGAAATTCGAGAAGGCAGGCATTACCCCTGTCCCCGAAGCCTGTTGGGCGAATGCTATTGGATTACAACGAATGGCACAAGGACGGTTAGAGCGAGGAAAATAAAATGGCAGAAAATCGCCGTGTCCGGCTTGACTACGATATCGAAGCTTATCTCAAGACTCATGCTGACAGGGTACTCCACAAGTCTCCTGGCACTCTTACGGCAGTAGACTACAGCACTCTCGTCAATCGGCTTTTGTACGAGCATAAGTTAGCACAGGGAGTCGTTAGGAAAATTCCTTTCAGTACTTTATTGGACTGGGCAATCGGGCTGTTGTCTGGCTCCGTCCGCAATCTTGCGATCGTGTCGCCGCAGAAATCCTCAACCCCGGTGTCACACTCTCTCACGCCAGAAGATTTCAGTTTTGATGCAGCATTGAGCGACCTTTACGAGCAGGAGGCTGCTTAAAAGGGCAGGCGATCCGATACTCATCAGAAAAACTAAAGGACGGTTTTCTACTACCGAGAACCCGAAGAATCAGAACATTACAGTTTTACCCTCTTGCAAATTCATTACTACAGGAGAAACGATGACAACCACTCTTGCAACGCAAACATCGCAACCTGCCATTTTGAAACAAATTGCTGACATCCGCCAGCAGATTAACCTCGTGGCAGGTACGCCGGAAGTGCTGGCACTGGTGCAATCAGGGCAGTTTCACCCGGATTTGCGGCTGGGAGATGCTATTCAGGCATTGGATGAGCTTACCTATGGGTTACAGGAATTTTTCACCAACCGTAATGTCATCAGCTTTGTCAGGGAAACACAACCGTAAAACAGACAACGCCTGGATTGTAGGCAAAACATGCAGGCGCTGCTGACTCCACATGAGGTATGACGACAACAAGGGAGTACGCTTTATGATGACACAGAATTTGTATCCAGGAGAGCATTACAGATTTGGTAGCCAGCCCCTTGGATATTACGGACTTGGTTCGACAGGCAGCCAGCTATCGAGCGAAGAAGATTTAATTTTTGATGACTTGATCGAAGAGTACGGCGCACGGTTTGAAAAAATGGAGCGTTTAACCAAACTGGCATTCCGCGCCGTGCTGGCAAACTACCTGTACCAGCTGGAGATATGTGAATCTGCCCTAGCATCGCCGCCGGAAACCTTAATCCTGGAAGCCATTGACCAAACCTATCCTGCCTTGTGGCAAGAGGAACCGCACCTGTGCGAGTACCTCGAACAGATCGCCATGCTCGATAAGACAAGGATTGAAAGTCTGCTGGAAGCCCTCACGGCACAGCTGCACCATGACCATCTCCTGACAAAAAAGGAGGCAGCATGATGGCACGGCAACTCCTGGATAAAAGTTTGTATGAGACCACTGTGGAGGCATTTACCGACATGGGAATGCCCCACCATCTCGTACAGCCTGCCACCGAGGTGATTGCCACCGATTCAGTAGCAGGAACTTCAGACAATCCTACCGAACGCACACCTGAGCAACAAGCAGCAGTGTCCGCCGCCTGGAACTGGGCGAACGACAACGGCAAGCTGGGTACTGAGGGGACATGAGGACTAGGTGATGACGCAGGACAAGGAGCGTAGCAGTAATAGCACTAACAACCTGAATCTCACCGTACCGCTAGTGCTGATGATGGCGTTTCTCATGATGCAACTCTGGCAGAAATCAGATCGGCTACAAGCCTCAGAGCAGGCGCATCATGTCTGCCAGAGCGCACTAGACCGAACGGATGCTGTCATCGACAAATTGCGGAACTTCAACAGTCGATAAGCCAAAATACTTAATCGGTTAAGACTCGTCAGATGCCAATAGCGGTATCTGATAGCATCTCACCACGAAAGGGAAGGGAACGAACATGGCAACACGGCAGAAAGGAGCGAGAACAAAAACCCGCCTTGCCCTGATGGAAACATCCGGGGCGAAGGTAGCACGACAGCACATCCAGCGCTATACCGGGCAAGATATTCTGGGGCAACTGGCGCAGGGTGGCTTGAAAGTGGAAGATGTAGCCCATCTGGCAGACACCAGAGCCTGGATTTCTGAGCAAAAAGAGGTGCTGCACTATGCCGCGCAGCATCTGGAACAAATTTTTGAAGACGTTGCCCAGATTGAATTCCATTTGAAGGAAATCATTACCAAGGGGCTAAAGTCGAAGGATCAAATAAACAAGTACCTGAAAGATGTCCTGCTGGCAGGCAAAAAGCATGAACACAGCGTCCACCTGATGACCGCCCAGTATCAAAACGAACTAGGGTATCTGGAATCCCAGCAGTACGGTGAACTGTCGCTAGAAGCGCGGAAATCCAAAAATAAATTGTTGTTACTACAAGCCGATCTCACGGCACGGGAAGATGAAATCGATACGAGTAATGATACCGCCATGCAGGAGCGTGACTTCCGCAAAACGGAAGCAGAAGAGAGAGCCAAGCGCCGACTGCTTCTCAGTAAAGGGTTTGGAGCGGTAGATCGCACCCGCCAACGCGGTCAAGGTTTTGGCATTCTTCGTGTGTTTGGAATTGGGTAAAGCGTATGTTTGGCAAACAGCGTGATTTCAACAGCTACGCGGCTCTTCTTCCTGATGAGGAGGAGAAGCAGCAGAAAGCCAGTACCCGACTCCAACGGTTGAAGATCATGAAAACCGGGATAGCTACCGCCGTCTGGTTTGCGATTTCTCTCAACATTTCCCTGTGGTCACGGGACAACGATAATCGCCTGTGGGCATGGCTACTAATAGGAGGATTGAGGGCTGGCACGGTCGTTGCTCTGCTTTCCCGGCAGGATGGGGACGGACGCGGTGAGGCGATCGCAGGTAGTGTCGCCACGCTGTTCGGGATGGTCGGTGGCGGAGCTTATTGATGAAAAGGAGGTGATACCATGCAACTCCAGCAGCAGCGCGGATTGGCAACAACAATATTAATAACTGCTGGAGTCTTTTCGGGCATTGGGGCAATTGGCGGATATGACCTGAATTTTCATCCCATCACCGAATACTGCCTGCCCAATACCCAGTGCCGCCGCACCGACATTGTGGATGCCAGAATTTTTGATAATTTTCAGCAACAGGCACAAAGGAGAGTAGAGGAATTAGCACAGCGGCAACAAGCGCAGCGACAGCGCCGACGTAGAAAGGGCAGACAGCAGCCATTAATTTTCCAGAGCGATCTGACCAGGTTATCCGAAGATGCTCAAACAAGCTGGGAAACCTTTGCCTATGGGGTTGGACTGAAGGCAGAGCAAGCCAAGAATATTTTCAGCAGTGCTTCTACCAAACGATTTTTGGACGTTACTGCTGAAGCCCGATTTAAAGGCTGGATGTTGCAAGCCTATCGAAACCGAGGCGGACATGCTGGCTTGCGCCGTATCCTGGCTGCATTCTGCGGCATCAGTTTCCTGGGTGCATACTGGTTGCTGCAAGTGATGGAAAACGAGCAACCTAAACTTGACCTTGAAGCAACCATTGACCTGGAATTTCATGAAAAGCAGTACCGCGAACAGAAACAGGGTGCTTCCGGTTTGTTTGCCGAAGGACTGGCGTGGAATCTGGCAGAAGCAGAACTGTTGTTGCGGGAAGCCTTCACGGGGATGACCCGCCGACAACTGGCACGGCTGGAAGAACAATTACACCATCCTCAATTACCTGCCTTGCAGGAGGAAACAGGACAGGGGAGGGGTGATGAGCAGCCAGCCCTTACCGGACAGTCTCTCGATGAGGTGACAAACCCAAAAAATAAAGTTAATCCCCAGCCACAGGCAAAACAGCTAGGGCAGGAGGACGCGAAGAAAAAACTATGGCGATTGATTGAGAAGCACGAAGGCGGCTGGATTAAACAGATACTGCAACGCCCCATCCTTATCTATGGCGACATGGGCAGCTATAAAAGTTATTTTGCCGCCTTCCTTGCCCTATGCCGTCATTATCTCTTGGGACACGAACTGACAACGATTACCGACCCACATTTCCATCAAAATAGCAAGAAAGCCTGGAAATATCTCGTGGCGCTGGGGGTTGATGGGTTAGGGGCACATGAAGATTATTACGCAGTAGGGCAGGGGATTCGGGATTTTTATGACCGATGCAGTCAGCGCACAGAAGAAGATGGTTGGCTCACCAGCATCTTTGACGAAGTGACAATGTATGGCGACTATGACGGGTCAAAAAAACCAGCAGGTAATCTGCTTAAGAAAGTCTTGACGGCTCCTCGCAAAAGCAAGGAAGCACCTATTCTCATAGGACATGACGACACCCTATCAGCGCTGGGAGGAGCAGAAGGGGTGTCTGGCGCACGGGACAGGGGACTCATCCGGCTGATGCTGGTGTCAAACACCGCTGGACTGGACTATGAACCATTATTTCGTGGTTTTATCAGTGGCTTGAAAGATGAAGACGGCAAACTGATTGAAGATCAGCCAATTACGATTCGTGAGGACTGGATCAGACCGGAATATGTCTACACCCTGTTCAACCAGGCTGAAACAGACCACCCAAACCCCAAACCCGTACCACCGGACAGCAGCAACACCCACCCTGTCCTCTGTCCAGCCTGTTCCGTCCCAAACCCACCAGATTGTCGGTTTTGCTTTGCCTGTGGTTCCCCGCTGACCCCACTAGAACCACCGCCAGAAGAGGGCGAAAAGCCGTCAGACTTGTGGCAGAAAGCTGCTCGCTGGCTGGAGCAAAACTGGCAATTACCCTCGGACAGTCCGATGAACAAGCGTGAAGTGTCCGACGGACAAGGCGGACAGGAAGAGGTGTCCGAAGTTGAGCCGGACAGTGGTGAAGTGATGTCTTCTGGTCAGCACAAACAGTCCGGTATTGTCTGGACAGTCCGGTTGGTACGGGAATATTTCCCTGAAATGACACCAGAGACATTTTTTGCGTCCGTGTCCGCGTCCGCGAGGGGTGGTAAGAAAGCGCGGGATATTATCCGCGAAGACCTGAAATGCCGCGAGGGGAGGGAGCATCCGACACGCTCCTATTCGCGGCATGGCAAAACGTTATTTCGTTGGCTGATTGAGAATTTTGACGATGGCAACCTTGCGAGCCTGCCACAGATTAAGGAGTTTTTGGACAATACCACACCCTAACAAGGTGCGATCACAGTTGCCTTGAGCCTGCATTCAATACAGCAGGCAATCAATCAGAACTGTTGAAGGAAGTACAGGAGGAAGTCGTATGAATGTCAGGCAGTATTTGGAAACAGGCTTGACCACACTAGATACATTTCTGAGACAGATTGCCCCAAAGATAAGGCAGCATCACCATGAAAGTGTTGTATCAGGGCTGGTGTCTGATGAGGATAAGCTCAAATATCTTAAAGCTGAACTGTTTCGTCGTGTTCGGGACAATAAGCCTATTGACGATATAACCAAGGCGATCGCTCTGCTGCTGGAAATCCAAACACTGGAAGATAGCCGCAACAACAGTCCTGGGGTACAGATTGACAACCTTATCGTCTCAACATTCTGGTTGGGGATAGCCGTTACCACCTTGAGCTTTGCTGCAACATGGTCTTGTGGCAGGAGTCAATCGTTATTCTGCCAACGGGCAAGGATTATCCCCACTATCATCGTGCGGCAATTCCAGGAACCAACTAAACCCAAGAGTTTGTTACCAGAAAGGCTTCACTAAAATAAACAAACCCCAAAAGAAAGTTTTTGGGGTTTATGTCATTGCTCAAGTTTTTATACAGGGAAATTCGACTAGCATCGAACTTCCTGGATTTTATTGTCGGCTGAAAACCTGTCAGTCTACAGGCTTTTCTTAGCATCAAACCAAATTAACGAAATATGCAGTAGGAAGCAGCACGGTCTTTACTAAAGTCCGCGATATTCCATCGTGCCTATCAACCGAACAAGTGCCCTCATGATAGCACATGGTTATTACACAACAAATTTTCCTGCTGCTGAAACAGAATTTTTTCAGGAGAAAAATGAGCATTGTTTCAGCACAAACTCACGATCGGCTACAGACCTGTAGCGATGGACTCTCCCCGAATAGTGCTTTAGGACAACGGTTCCTCCACTATTTTCAGCATCCCTGGGGCTTCATCCATGCACCCACGCCCCAGACGGGAGAGCGCCCAGCATGGCAGACCGAAACCCGTTACCCCTTGCAACCACGCAATCTGTGGAGCTTGTACCAGAACCCGGATATTTTGCTGGGATTACGATTCGGTACAGAAACCAACTACCTGCTCCAAGACATCGATATCGGCAGCCAGTACCATTCTGCCAACAGCCTGGAGAACTTCAAAGCTGTTCTGACTGTACTGGAGGAAATTGGCTTGGTGCGACCGATCCTCGTACAGTCCAGTGTGAGCGGTGGCATCCACGTTTATTATTTCTTCCGGGAAAAACTGAATTCCTTCTCTCTAGCCTGTGCCGTTACTTTCGCATTGCGGAGTGCAGGAATGAAACTCCAGGGAGGACAGTTGGAACTGTTCCCCAACGCCAAGCCCTATGGCAAGGGTAAGCCGACGAACTTCAATGCCCATCGTCTGCCTCTCCAGGATGGTTCCTTCTTGCTGGACAGCACATACCAGCCTTGCAGTGCCAGCTTGGAAGATTTTCTCGATGCTGCCGACTGGTCAGCGGAGGGGCAGGATTATGTTGCCTTGCACGCGAGCGTCGCCGAGGCAAAGAATCAAGTACAACGACTATTTACCAGAGGGCAGACTAGCAATCTGCCACGTTGCTGGAAGCAGCACCTGGAAGAACGTTTCCGGCAGGGGTGGACAGACTTTCACCAAACCAATGCGCTTTTGAAGGACATTGCCTGCTACGGTATTGTCTTTCGCCACCTGCTAGGGGAACCGCTGGTCGATTATGTTGTTGCCACTGCTGAAGCAGCCACTGGCTATCACCAGTTCTGCCGCCACCAGCATGAAATCCGTCAACGGGCAACGGAGTGGGCGCGAAGCTGTGAGAACTTCTACAGTCCCTATGCCTCTATCCCGAACCGCTTGGGTACTTACCAAGATTTGTTAGGCGATCGCGCCCAGGCTGCTAATAATGTTGTTGTGTTTTCGCCTAACCACCAACGCCATGCTGAAACCCTAGCCCGTGTTTGTTCTGTCGTGATGGCGTTGAAAGGGGAGGGGAGATTTCCTGCATCGGCCAGTGATCGCGCCAGGGCGATCATTACAGCATCCAAAGAGCGGTACGGGGTAGGAGTGTCCCAGACAACACTCCATAAACCAGATTACTTATCACTCTGGCATCCCTTGCATGAATCCACAGGGGAAGAAACGGGTGTAAATAGCGATGCTGTGGCATTTTCAGCCTGCCAACTGCCGGAAAAATACCCCCAACTTCCTGACCCGTGGGCAGGAGGAGAGGAAGAAGAAACCTTTGTCGGACAAGAAGTTCAGCCTTGTGTGTCAACGATTTACACGCTCCCCCCCTATATGAAGGTTGTGTGTTTGCCTCCAGCAAAAGAAATTGCAAATCAGTTGAAAGCTTCTGATCAACAGACAATTTTTCATCAAGAATCAATTGATCAGCAAATCCAATATCTCTGCAACTCCGGCACGACGTTTTCTAACAATAAGCCACCCTTATCAATGCTGGAAACACAGTCTACACCAACTGTTTTAGAGGATGTTTTTACAGCTGATAGCAGCGTCGATTACAAAGCTGCAAATCCCTCTTCCGTATCCGGTGATACCACAGCGCCTTTCCCGTTAGTGGAACAGACGAGTAATATCTCTGCTTTCTCTACTACTTCCGGGGTTGACATGCTCTCAGAACAACAACCTGCTGCGGGAGAGTCAGCCGATGACGCTTGTAGTTTCACCCCTGAGCAGTATCGACAAGCGACAAAGTTAAGGCTTGATGCGCTTGCTCAAGCTAAAAAGCGGGTGCGGATGCATTGTATGACATTTGGCGTGCATTTTGCCCCGGTTCGTCGGCAGGAACTAGAGCAGCTGGGTCTGCGAATACTTCTGATCGAAGCGGATTCACCCCTACTCAGCGAGGAGGCGCATTCCTGGTTTACCAGCAACCGCGACAGGCTCGCACGGGATGGGTTGATTGCGATCGCCACAGCGATATTTAGCAGTCAGGAAAAAGCAGATGGAGGGTTGCAACTGCTCAAATACGAACTTGGAAAGCTATCCGCGATCTAGCTGATACAGAAAAATTTTGATTTTTGATTAACCTTGAAATATCGCTTCAGGAGAGAAAAATGTCTAGGGAAGAATTTCTAAAGCGTCTGAGAAAGCTGGCGATCGCCTACTATGACCTTCACCATCCAAATTCTATAGATACAACGTTGCCTGAATCATCCACAAATACCACCTCAACGAATGACCTAAATGCTTGTCGTAAATCGTCATCATCAAGCGAATCCCAGAAAGTTGCCTGAGAATATGACCAGGCTAGTTTAAGCCTGTCAGTGTCGATTGCGAGGGCAGACTTTAGCCGTATTTCCTCGGCTTCTATCTGGCTTTGGATGTCCCGCACAGCTGCGACAATGGCAGGATTATTTGAGTTAAGTGCCTCAAGTCCTGCTAGTTGGTGCTTGAGGTCGATCAATGCTTCCGACTCTTCAGGGCTGCGATCGCTCACATTGGATTGCTCGGTAATTTCCTTTGATTTTTGGGTGATTCGTTGTATCAGCTGTTTAGTTAAGGTAGTCAACCTCGCGTTGGTTTTGTTTGGACAAAAATGAACGTTCTGAGCGTGCCTAGCACATCTTATCCAGTGTGTTTCCCCAGATTTGTATCTGGAGATAACGCGATACATTCCGCCGCCACAGTGGGTACACCGCAACAAACCTTTCAACGGGTAATCCTTCTCTTTCTTAAGAGATAATCGCGGTTTGGTTTTGGCGTTTCGCTTTATTTGGCTGATTTCCGATTCTGTTGTGATGCTGGCGTGGGTATTCCGGATAATTTGGGGTGGGCGTGGATTGCGAGGATTGCGGCGATATTCCATCTCCGTGAAGTAACGAGTATGACCGAGGATTGCAGGATTGTTTACCCAATGCCGCAGCCCAGACAGCGAAAATTCAATGCCATATTCCTCAAAAAGTAGCTTCGACACCGCCCCATAGCTGTACCCCTCCAGCAGCAAATCGATTATCTTCCTAGCTATGGAGAAGTTGGCTTCATGCGGTTCCAGTTTGCGATCGCTGTTGAGCTTGTACCCAAAACAAGCCTTCTGCAACTTGCCTTGCGATCGAAAATAATTCATCCCGTGTCGGGTGCGTTCCGACAACAGCCGACTTTCAAAGTCGGCTAATGCTGCCATCTGACTTGCGGAAAAACGCCCAAACGATGAACTAACATCAATGGGTGCGTCCAGAATCCGCAGTATGATTCCACAGTCATTAAACAGTTGAATAGTCCTGATTACGTCGATGTCACTGCGTCCCAACCTGTCAATACGGGTGATGATGACTTCCCTAACCTTCCCCTCTTTAACCAACTTCAAAAGCTTGTTGAATTCCTTTCTTTTGCTTGAACGCCCAGACTCCACATCCACCAACACCACTTCAGCGCCAGCGTCCTCCAGTCGCTTTATTTGCTGTTTCAATGCGTCATACTCTAGTGATTGTTCCACCGTGGACACGCGGGCATAACCGTAAATCATAGCGATCGCATTCAACCACAACCGTTAATCATACCTCACCATCGTGGTCTGGTGATGGCACCATCAACGAAATGTTGATGACCCCCAATGTGAAGATGAACCTCATCCACTGCTACCGGTCGATGAACTACATCAGCCGTCACATGGAAGAAGCTTATGGTATACCCTGTACAAAGTATGATTTAATGTCTTGTGATACCAGGATTTAGTCCACGTCTAACTTTGCTCAATTTAAACATTGTTCTAAATGGACTAAATTTTAAGACACATTTAAGACACAATGAAAAGCAAGGCACAGGACGTTTTTGAGGATTTCACTCCGCCAGCATCTACCGATGGCAGCTATTTAGGAACGCAGAGACACATGAAAGCTACTCGGCAGCATCTGGAACGCAAATTTGATAAAGGTTTGACAGACACTAGGGCCCGTCTAAAAGCCGCTAAGGTCAAAGTGGGTTTGGTCGTGGCACGGGACACAATTCAATTGCAAGCATCTCTACCAATCAAACCCGGCGATCGCGACACTAAAGGAACTGGTTTTAAGCAGTACAAGATTTCGCTAAATATCCCTGCAAGCTTGGACGGGTTGAGAACAGCAGAGGAAGAGGCAAACGAGCTAGGCAAGCAGCTTGCCCGTAAACAGTTTGAATGGACTGATAAATATCTGGGTAAAGTCGCTAAGGTCGCCAACAGATCCCAAACCCTTGGTGATGTTTTAGAAGAGTTTGAAACTGAGTATTTCAAAACACGCAAATTAACAGAAAAAAGTAAACACACCTTTTTCTACTACAAGGAGTATTTGCGGCGATTGATTGGGCTAAATACTTTATTGACTCAATCGGAGATTGATAAAAAGTTTGCAGAATTGACGGGAGATTCTGCCAAATACAGCGCTGTTAAATCGTTGAAGGTTTTAAAAGCAACTCTTAATTTAACTAGTTTCAGTCTTGAACATTTTAAAGCTACACAACCCAAAAGTCAGGCTAGGGACATTCCCAGTGATGAGGATATCATCAAATATCAGGAATCTTTTCATCATTATTCTTTGACTAGAAGCCTAACAATCAAAAAGAGTTGTTTAGACAGTTGGAAGATGTGGGAATGGGTATATGGAATGCTTGCTACTTATGGACTACGCCCAAGAGAACTGTTTGTAAATCCTGAAGTTGATTGGTGGTTGAGTCCTGAAAATAAAGATAATACATGGAAGGTTCACCCAGATACTAAGACTGGTTATAGAGAAGCTTTACCGTTACATCCTGAATGGGTTTACTTGTTTGATTTAAAAAACGTAGAGTATTTAAAACTTTTGAAAGCTCAAACGGATGACAGAACTAGCTTTACAGATATCAACACTATTCGGGTTAATTGTTCATCCTGGTTTAGGCGCGTAAATATTCCGTTTACGCCCTATGATTTACGCCACGCTTGGGCGATTCGAGCGCACATGATGGGCATTCCAATTAAAGCGGCTGCTGACAATTTGGGGCATTCTGTAGAGATTCACACTGAAATTTATCAGAAGTGGTTCAGCTTGGAGAACCGGAGGAAGGTAATTAAGCAGGCAGTAGATAAAAAAGATGACATGGATACGTTGATACAGGAGAATGCACGACTAAGGGCTGAGGTGGAATATCTCAGGCAAGCTCTGGCACGGCATCAAATTAGCGAGCTGCTGTCTACTTAACTTTCTAAACTCAAGCGGCAATACTTCAAAGTCAAGCTCAACGCTCAGTCTAACTCTGACTAGTCAAGCTAGACTTGACTAGCCTGCGATGGCCCCAGTTAAAACATCCTCTTAGGGACTACAAGTAATGGATTGAATACCGTTAGTTGAAACTGAAACGTATACTTTATATCCTGCCGGACATGTTTCAGTTGAGTTACTTTTTCTAAGTTGGATTTCCTGTGAAAGCTGGCAACTCGTAAACTGTGCTTTGTCATCAAAAGATATAAATTTTTGGGCTTGGCACTCAAAATTAGATGATCCAGAACTGGGGCTGTAAACCTGCACGGTCGTATCTTGTCCAAGAATACAACTTGCCAACGAACCATTTGAATAATTACTAATTGTCCCACCTTCACATGTAACTGACGCTTGAGCAGGTAGAGAAACAGCAAAATTGATTGAAAATAAGCCCAAAGAAGAAGTGAAAACTGCCAAGACTTTAGACGAAAATTTCATAAAAAATACTGGTTAGGAGAATAAAATTTGTTACTTCATTTCTACTTTGTCGCTCCTAAAGACTGATACAGCAAGGGTACTGATCTTACTTTAAAGTTTCTGTGAACAGTTTAGCTTTTAGCAAATTAACTTTAATATTGTGCCAAATATAAGCTGTTAATTTAGCACTGCTACGTTTTTGGGCAATGTATTAGAAAAAAAACATATCTTCGGTGAATTTCTGTTAAAAACTACACTAAAAAATTTGTCTACAGTGGCTAAAAATGTTGTCCAGAGCGGTTTTTAGCCGTCTACAGCCCTAATTTTAGGGCAAGTTTTCTGTAGACAGTGTAGACAGATGAGAGATGAGGTATTGAGCCTCAATAGTGCCACACATGAGCATGACATGTGGCATATATAAGCTAGACGTGTGCCACACATGAGCTACTTAAGTCAACTGTAGACAAGGTGTAGGCGCACTGTAGATGCACACATGAGCTACTTAAGTCAACTGTAGACAAGGTGTAGGCGCACTGTAGATGCACACATGAGCTACTTAAGTCAGGTTATAGAGAGCCGATTGACGCACGCGTAAGCTCTTTAATAAAGGCTTCAATCGCCTTTCCTGCCGTTGATTGCTTGCCAACTTTTAGCTTGTTGAGTGTGCGATCGCGGGTTGCTTCATAGTCCGGCTGCGCGAAATTACCTGTTGTCTGTAACTGTTGCCTGAGTTGCTGGTTTTCCCTCTCCAGGCTTTTGACTTGGGACTGTAACTGGTCGATGTTTTCACTGTTCACTACAGTTGACTCAACGTTGCTTGGCTGCCCGGTAGTGCTATTCTCCTCTACTACCGGGCTTTCAATTTTCCCCGCAGTTCCTCCAGTTGCGATCGCACTTCACTAAAACTCGCTGCCACCTCTTGCTTAAACGCTTCCAGTACGTCTACATCTGGAGTTTTTGTAGATACAGCTATAGACCGACTAAATGAACCCCTTACTAATCTTGCAGCTGTCTGACTTGGGGATTTGTCCTCTGGAGTCTGTAAAGCTTGCAGTGCTTCTAACTCAGCATCGTCGAAGCGAAATGAAATTATATTACCACGCATTTGTAGACTGCCTGTAAACACCTATGGTTGACATATTAGGTCAACTATAATGATTTGTCCACAGCTTTGTATACAGTATCGTTGACAATCTTCAGTAATTAGCTTAAGCTAGTCGTAGACAAAAAAGTAAACAGTAGTAAACTTTGGTTGCAGCGAGTAAATCGTAGTGTCGTATCGCCCCCCTAGTTCTCTCCTACCCACATTAGATAGATAAATGATCATCTGTCCCAGAAATAGCGCGATGGCGTAAGCGATCGCTTTTTGAAACGAAGTCTGGTTCAATGATTCCAGTACCTGATACTACAAATGAAGTCAGCGCTTGAATGCGCCCCAGTGCAGAGGAGGTCGAAGTCCTCTGACTGGCACGACTTCCCCCTTGCCAGTTGTTCAGTCCCATTAAGGAGGCAATAAGAATGATAGCGTTAGACGCGCCCAGTTTGGGCAATTTTCGTCAAGCGTCAAAGTTTTGGCGTTTGCGAGTGAGTAAAGAATTCAGCAAGCCCGAATATTACATTGGTCAAACCGTGCTGCACAAGATAAAGGTGAAGCAGGGTGAGATTTTGTACCCGGTAACAGTCCTGGGACTTTCCTGGACTGGCATGGACTGGCAGTACAGCGTCTCCCTCCCAGAAGATCATCCTTGGTTTGAGCCAGATGACAATGAGCGGGAGTGGGTCGATGACCATGAGCTAGAGCTGATGTAATCAATGATCTGCTAATTCAGAAAAGTTGAGAAATCTAATGGATCAAATGGATCATCTGGATCAAGCCAGACACAGCAAGGCTTTGAATATGATCCATTAGAAAAAAATCTAATGGATCATCTGGATCAGTATTCTCAGTTGGAGGGGGTATCACCTAGTGCCCGTGAACAAAAAACTAACCCCTGCCTGAGCGGGGGTTGCTCAATATTTTAAAAATGAGGAGAACTATATGTCACAAAAAGAGCTTTTTGAGAAATTAATGCAAGACGCACGGCGAGACGACGGCTACATCAACGCTACCAAATGGTGCAAGCATTTTGGGTATCGACTTGACAGATGGAAGCGATCGCCAGAAACAAAAGCTAGATTAGAGTCTTTGAAAACTACAGAGTTAAATGCTGAACCCTGGATTGTTGAGCGCGTAGGTAAAACTTGGTGACATGGGTTCACCCAATCATGGCAGTTCACCTAGCCAGCTACCTTGATCAAGGTTTTATCAACTATATGTCCGAGGTTTTTATCAGGTACGCTGCGGCTGACCCAACCCTCGCTGCTGATATTGCCTCAAGGCAGGAAACGACCGAGGGGCTGAACATCATTAACAAGGTAGTCTATGAGCGCTACGAAGAATAAAAAGCAATCCATGTCTGAGCGGGGATTGCTTAACCTTTTAAAAACAAGGAGAATTATATGTCAGAAATAGAGCAATTTGACAAATGGGTGCAAGACGCACGGCGAGATGACGATTACATCAATGCTACTAAATGGTGTAAGCATTTTGGGTATCGACTTAATAACTGGAAGCAGCTGCCAGAAACAAAGGCTAGACTAGCAGCACTTTCTAAAGAACTAAAAATTAGTCACTCGGTATCTAAAGAAGTAGATTATACAGATGATACCGAGCGGCTAGAAATTAGTCACTCGGTATCTAAAGAATTAATTTACACTAGTGGTAGAGGGTACAGGGCTGTAACCTGGATTCACCGTGTCATGGCAGTTCACCTAGCCAGCTACCTCGATCCAGACTTCGCCAACTATGTAGCCAAGACTTTTATCAGGTACGTCACTGCTGACCCCACTCTCGCCGCTGACATTGCCTCAAGGCAGGAAACGACCGAGGGACTGGACATCATTAACAAGGCAGTCCAGGAGCGTTACGAGTTTCTTGGGTCTAAGTTAATGAGAGCTTATTACATGATCAGAGACGCTTGGGGAGATAAGCTACGCTACAACACTCTTACTGAAGAAATTCAATTAAATGGGAGTCCTTTAGAGTTACGGTTTCTCAAAATCAAGCTTGAAGAAGAACTTCATGTCAAGGTCACACATGAGGATGCAAGATCAATCGTTAAGGTTCTAGCCATAGCCAATACCTATCCTTTAATGGATGCTGCGAATCAGCAGAGATTTGAACCGACGTTTCGGAGCTTTATTGATATAAGACATTTTGTACCGACAAAAGAGTATCCGAGACCGCAAAAATTAAGTTGAGGTTTGGTTTTCAGGATACCCCCCCCTGTTCGTGACTGGGGGGTTGTTTTTTTTGGCGATCTACATCCGTTGACAACTGTGTTTGCACAAAATTATTTTCAGAAAAGTTTGGCAAATCTAATGGATCAAATGGATCAAATGGATCAAGCCTGCTATGACTAGGTTCTAGATGATCCATTAGATTTTTTTCTAATGGATCAAATGGATCACTCAGAGCTTTTTAGTCTAAACCAGCACGCCTACCTGTTGTTAACACGACTAAACCCAAAATTAATAGGTGTGCAGAAATACAATTTTTCCATCAGTGATCCAGATAAACCACGGATTTTGTCAAATTTTTCAGTTGACGAGAGATTTGACTGACATACAGTATGCCAGTCAAATCTCTGATCATCTGGATCAGTAAGAAGAATTATTAGTCTAAAGCAGCACATTTACCTGTTGCTAATACGAAGGCAATAAATATTAACGGGTGTACAAAGTTACAATTCTTATATTAGTGATCCATTTGATCCATTATGATCCATTAAAAAAAAATCTAATGGATCATATTCAAAGCCTTGCTGTGACTGGCTTGATCCAGATGATCCATTTGATCCATTAGATTTGCCAAACTTTTCTGAAAATAATTGTGTGTACACAGTCAGCTTTATCGTTAAAGAATACCCCCTAGTCACAAACAGGGGGGGGGAGTAAAGGGGCGGTGACAAATGCGCGATCGCTTACTCTCGCGGTCGAGCCTTAACCCTTGACTGAGTTTCACTCAACGACAACGCAATGGCGTACACGCCTGCTGGATTGCGATCGCAATTGAGTAGATGTAACTTCCGGTTTTGACTTCCGACTTCCACCAACTAGCTGCTGAAGTTGTAAGTTGAAGTTGGAAGTTGCCGCAACGTGCAGCACCAAGAGCAGTCGCCGCCGATTGTGTACAAAAACGTCGAGCGATCGCTGAAGGCTACCGTAAATTATCTGCAACGCGATCGCGCTGGCGGAGTCTTAACCCCTCGCGTCGAAAAACATCCGTAAACAATAAAGATAAAAACCTAATAGGTTTCGCCAGAAACGTCTACGGATTTTAAAGGCAGTCTAGTTGCGGACTTATAACCTCTCGGTTGAGTAGGTTTGAAGTGAAAACATTTTTTAGACAGGTTAACCTGTCTAAAGAATGTTTTCTACTTCTGAAGAGAGTGAGCAGTTCGTGCAGACAAGTTAACTTGTCCGCGTAAACGTTTATCAAAATTTGTGGCTAACTGAGAGTGCAGCAAATCAGGGAGCAACGCAAAAAGTGAGATCCTCATGAAATAGGCAGGGGGCAGGGGGAGTAAAGAGACATTTTTAGTACATTTTTACTACCACAGCGGATTGCTTATACACTTATTTCTTTCTCTTCCCTTGCCTCCCCTGCTTACCCATCTCACAAAAAGGCGTTGCTTCTGCAAGTCATTACTGCGTTGCATCCTGGCGCAAACTGTACAGCAGTTTTCACCAAAATCAAAATTTTCTAACGGTAGAGCGTAGCTTGTACGAATCCTGCAACCGCACAAAGTAAACCAAGTTTGCGATCGCGGATTTACGCTATCCATTAGGTGCAGCATCTTGTTTTGGCTTATCGGCCTTCCCAGTACTTCCATACCAAATACACTTGTGTTTTAAACAAGTGTATAAAGTTTGACAGATAACCTGCACTCTGTTGCAAAAATTTGCTGGACAACATATATGTTATCCGGCTGCGAATTTTGACTTATGCACCACTGTTGCATCTCCAGTCGAGAGTTAAGGCTCGATTCCTAATTCTGTTGGGTATACAGCCAAAACTTCACAACCTTAAGCCACAATTTGCAAATCAAATTACCATTTCACTAGAGTTTTGAATGTTTAAATCACAAGCTTTAAGACAAAAACAAGCCACACGAAACGCAGACTTGTATAACTGTTTGATATATAAGGATTTCAGGCTTTAATCTACCGTATACCCTGGTTAGAATACAACTTCTTCGGTCCCACCAAGATTGCTGAATCTTTACGGGAAATCGCTTCCAAGTTTGACGAAACAATCCAAGCAAACGCTGAGAAGGTTATCGCCAAGTATCAGCCAACAATGGATGCGGTAGTCGCTAAGTACCGCCCCCGCTTGGAAGGTAAGACTGTTGCCATCATGGTTGGTGGTCTACGTCCTCGCCACGTTGTCCCAGCTTTCCAAGACTTGGGCATGAAGATGATTGGTACAGGTTATGAGTTCGCTCATAATGACGACTACAAACGTACCACTCACTACATCGAAAACGGCACCATCGTTTATGACGACGTTACCGCTTACGAATTCGAGGAATTTATCAAAGCGCTGAAGCCTGATTTGGTAGCTTCTGGTGTGAAAGAGAAGTACGTCTTCCAAAAGATGGGTCTACCTTTCCGTCAAATGCACTCTTGGGATTACTCCGAACCTAGCGATCGCACTTCAACATCATATAATGCAAGGGTTTTTCGCGGCGGGAGAAAAAAGAGCCTATTTCTAGCCTAAATGCAAGTTACAGGGTTATTCACTAACAATCTGTTTTGATGCTTCAGACAGTATAACTCTTATGAAGTATGGTTTTTAAATTTTTATTGCATTTTGCTCAAAGAAAAACTGTAAAATTAAAGACTATTTTTAATGACTATTTTTTAGATTAAATGGTGCGATCGGCTTCACTTAACAATATGATAATTGAGGGATGAGGGGTGCAATTAGCAAAACCGAGAATAATTCATCTGGGATATGTCAAACCTAAATTTGCTTTAACGGCTCAAATCAGCGATCGCAAGTAACAGTGAACTCAGCACAAGCGGCTTTCGTCTGTCCGTTGCATTTAAATTGTTCACTACGTCAATGACAGGAATTAAGACTTAGCATAAAATTTATCTATGTGACCGTTTAGGCAATTCAAGAACAGCTCGATTTAAATCTTCTATGCTTGCATTACCTCTCAGAATATTATTCATGATCTCTTCAAAAGAGTTATCGAATGAAAGATTATTTATGGGACTGTCAATAGCCGCAATAACTAAATTATAGGGGGATAAATATCTAGCTCTTAGCTCAGTTGCTCTCCAATCTAGTTCTATAAGTTTTCCGTCAAGAGTGGCAGCACCATCATCATACTCAGATCTTTTAACTAAAAACTCCCTTTGATAAACTCCAAATTCTTCAGAATAGTACCCATGTTTTTCTATCCAATTCTGGATCTCATGTTTTTCATAGTTATAAAGACCACTGGGTTCCATTGGGTATGTTTCAATATAAACAAAGCATTGATAATAATCACGACTATTGACAGATGTAACGCTCTTAATTTTTAATTCTTGCTCATTTATGAGAACAATGTCATCTTCTAGATGTTGAAAAAATTCTATTTGAAGATTTCTATAACCTCTAAACCACCATATTGGTTGAGTTTCCGAATTGCCTTTTTTCAATGTCAAAGGATCTTTTAGTAGCTTGGCCAATCTTGTAATCGCTTCACTGGATGAACTGAATGTTTGAATACCTCTAACACCAGGAAAAGATTTTGAAAATCTTTCCGAAAAAAAGGAAGTCGTACTAATAGACAAACTTGTTTTGTTGTGATCTACTTCCCTTATTATCTTCTCTTTTTCCAAAAGAATAGGAGTGGAGTGTTCAGGAATGCCTGCCAACTGAATTTCTACACAACCAAATTCGTAAGCATCTTTAACCGAACGACCTGCTCCTAGTGCTTTATAAAATCCCACGGCAAATGCAATTGCAGCCTTATCTCCGATAGCCTGATTCATGCCAACGACAAAGGAGATATGTTTGGCAATAGATTTTGCTTGAACCTCTGAATAACAGGCATTTAAGACTACGCAACTTACTTGACTAGCCACCAATTTAAATAGGTTGGCAAGTGCGTCAGGTTTTACTGGTTTTGTTTTCCCTAAAATATCCTCAAAACAAAGCTCTCCAGTACTAGTACCATGTCCTGAGAAGTGAACGATTTGAGGTTCAACATCGAAAATTGCTTGAGTTATATCTCCCGTGCGTACAGATTCACGGGATTCTAAAGAGAAGCTGTCTCGATATTTAGAAAGTTGCAGTTTTTCGCGGATATCTCGTAATTCTTGTCCTAACCGCAATCGGACAGAATCACTGGGATCGGCTGCTAGAAACAAAATTTTTATTGTAGCCATCAATAATATCTACATACATTTTAATCCACGATACACGTCCCATAAGTGATTCTGCAACTACGTTCCCCACAGATACCTCAGCGGTCTGAGTAGTAATTAGTTAAGCTAGTAGGGTGCGTTGTCCCTCGCGCAATGCACCACATGAATCATGTCCAATCTTGTATTAACAATCCAAGTATCTTGCTGAAATCCCGATGGTTGCGTGTTAATAAAACTAATTTACGAGAAAGTGCGATCGCCGAATAGCCTGTCGTAGACATCACAGTAAAAGAAGTAGACTGTTGTTGCGATCGCCCCAATTCGACAACACACCACTGTATATTCATACTGGGTGAAGTTAAGCGATCGCCTTTAACTCAGGAATATATTCAGTTTCGTAGTTTTCAATTAAAACACCGATAACTTCCATTAGAGACGCGAGTGGATGCGTCTCGTCTTCACCGACTTGATCGATGAGACAATCGAGGATCTCAACTAAACGTTCATATTCCTCTTCTGTGTGAGGAACAAAGACGTTTTCGGCAATGGATGACCAAGCAGTGATGGTTTGATCGAGGTTGAAACTTTGCATTATTCTTTCCACTTTCCTTCATCATATTCTGAATGTGTTAACACAGCCCGAATGTAGACTTTCTGGCGGTTGTAGTGAATTGCAGCAATGAGTCGAACTTTGTTACCGCCAATATTAAACACTGTCAATTTACCGACTTGATCTGCTGATGGAAACATTTCACGGAGTTCCACAAATGAGGCAAACTCATTTCCCTTAATCAATTGATACCACTGAGCCAAGGCATTATTTGTATCTGGATAAAGTTTAGCAAATTCATTCAGCCGTTTACGAGTAATAACGTGCATCTGAAAATCCTTGATATTTTAATAATTCTGTTATCCATATAATTCACCTACGATCGCTAATCTTATATTCTAATCATCGCCCCAACTCAAAAGTAGATTCATCCACTTGTGAAAAGAAAGTGTTATAAAAATTAACTACTGAATTTCTGAACAATTGTCTGTACAATTGCCAAAATAGCTCCTACGTTATCTAAGTAATATCTTTGCTTATCAAGCAAAGCGACTTTTTGCGAAAGTTGCAGAAACTGCCATACTTCTCCTGTTGTCACGCATCCATACACGGGTATTTCTGCTTGTCCAGATGAACGATTAAATAAATCCGCCGCCACCATTTGCGCGATGCACTGTCCTAACCCAGCTTCAACATCATTTTTCTTTGCTTCCACAACAGTGATAATTGGCGATCGCAACGGTGGTAAAGGTGGAGCTATTGCTAAAATAAAATCACATTCCCCAATCAAACCCTGTGCAGGATCAACATCAAGTCTTTGTCCAGAGAAAATAGCCAAGCTATCTTGGCTGAGATCCCGACAGGCTAATAAAATCGGTACAATAATAAATTCGCTTCGAGCTTTTTCACTAATCAGAGCTAATTGGGTTCGCTTTCCTAAAGTTTCATTTAACCACGAAGGAATAGAAAGAGGTACAAGCCTGGGAAACAAATCTCCTTCTTGGGTGGTGATTCCCAAAACAGCCGCAGCTTTTTCTAGAGTAAAGTCGCTATACGCCATAGTTTTGTACTGCTTTGAGTATATGACGTTATAAAAGGAAATTACTTTTATTTTACCCTTGTTGTAGAGTTGTCAAAGGATTCTGTGTGATAATGCTCCCGAAGTAGTACTTGAAAATTTTTGAAGGCTAATTTGCCAAATCATTGCGGATTCATCCGAATCAAGTCTGTTAAAATACTATCCAAGCTGCCGTTAACTTGAATCCGATCGATCTTCTCTGCAATCCGCTCTAATACTTCGAGTTCCTTTAGACGCAATGCAACGGGGTTATCCTCCATCACTTTGGCAGTGTTTAGCATACTGCGAGTAGCAGCAGTTTCTTCTCTACGTCTGACTACGTTGGCTTGAGCGGCTTTTTCTGCCTCGACTACTTTGCTCAAGATAGTCTTAATCTCACCAGGTAAAATAATATCTTTAACACCTACAGAATCTACTTCAATTCCATAGTCTGCGGCTTTCTGGCGAATGTATTCAGAGATACTTCTATCAATTGCACCTTTATCTTCTAATAGAGCATCTAAGTTGCGTTCGCCGACTGCACCACGCAAAGCAAACTGTAATTCTTTGTACAAGAACCCAGAAATATCTGCCAACCCGTTTTTTGCCCTCAATGGGTCGAGTATGCGGAAGCCAGCCGTTAAATTTAACCGCAGAGGTACTTTATCCTTTGAGAGGATATCTTGACCGGATACTTCCATATTTTGCAATCGCAGGTCGATAGTTTCGGTTTGAAAAGAGCGTCCAAATAACCACCAAGCGTGTACTCCTGGCGATCGCTGTCCTTGAAACTCTTGATTAATGTATACTAGTCCAACGTGTTGTGCAGGAACTTGGCAAATATGCAAACAGTTGCGACTGAGCAATTTCACTTCTGTTGAACCCTCAACCAACTCAGCTACTAAGGTAGGCTGCAACTGAGCATCAGCACTGATGTCGATAATTTCTACCTCAACACCTTGCCAAAACAGCTTGCGGCTGGTGGGTGGCAAAATAGAAATCACTTTACCTCGATATCGCACAATTGCAACTTGCGAAGCCAGTAATTGCACGGCTTCACAGTAGGCAGCAATAAAATTGGGATGTTTTTCAATTAGAACATCTTCCAGAGGAAAGTCTGGGTTAGGAATAATCCGGCTGAGGGTTCGGACTGTAACATCTCTATCTACTGACCAAAAAGCATACTCTCCTGGTTCTAGAGGTCGCACAAAATTATTTTGCAGATATAGTAAACCAATCTCATACTCTGAGATTTGGAACTTCTTCAGTCCGCTCAACGCAACTGAGCGCAATTGCTGCACAAAGTAACTAGGTAATTCTAAGCTTTCTTCCAAGTTGAATATATGAGACTCTACCTCAATAAAACCACGCCAAAAAGCAATCAATTTATTTGGTGCAACGCTTACCCAATTCTGACCGTAGCGGACTAAAGCAGCTTGGTTGAATGCGGTTCTGATAATTAATAAATGTTCTTGTAGTTCGGCTTGGTGATTTCGCAACAACAGTTCTAGGTTTTCAATCTGAGCTAGTGGCTGATTGAGGTCATAAATTTTTACTTGCCAATGCCGACCAAAATATGTATGTGTACCGGGTTGCAAAATTTTCTTAAAGTCACTGCGGTGATATAAGATGCCGATTTCGTTAGGTTTAATATAAAACGTTTCCCACATGGTAATTTGCATAAATAATTTGTGTGATAGCTTAAGTAAGTTAGGTGATGCCTGGGTTGGGCGCAACTAGCTAAGAAGATTTGCTGAACACATTTATAACCTTGCTTGAACTCAAATACCACCTGTGTTTCACAGCTTAACTACTGGAGTAGACAGAATTCATTTTGAGGTTCTTTAGGCTTTACAACCTTGTAAACAAAAGCTAAAGGATTAGTTTTAGCAACTTGTACTACTATATACTACAAAAAAATATTTACTCTGTC
This sequence comes from Nostoc sp. ChiQUE01b, assembly GCF_034531255.1. NCBI lineage: Bacteria > Bacillati > Cyanobacteriota > Cyanophyceae > Nostocales > Nostocaceae > Nostoc > Nostoc sp. ChiQUE01b. Next base: position 83,581 of record NZ_JAVRBM010000030.1, read on the forward strand.
AGTGCGGGCAAAAGCTTCTCCAAAGCTGGATTAAGATTGCTGCTACTTTTTCCAAACTGCTCAATGGCAATCTAAAAAAAAGAGAACCGCGCTCAAATATGCCGTTCGCTTTGCCAATCCAGAATCCCCTAAGGAAAACCAGATGTAGGAAAAATATTCTCTATAATCCACCTTTGAGCAGCTTTAAGTTCAGGCTTTGGTGCAGAAATAATTCTATCTCCACCTGCCTTTTTTGAGATTTTGAAAGGGAAATAATGTTTAGTTAGGGATGTACTAGTTGTTAAAAAGCGTAGTTTTTTCAGACTTATGCCCATCGCCAAAGCGATTTTTTTGGCAGTATTATATTCAGCTAAACCATGCGATCGCAAAAGTGCTAAATTATCAGTTTGCAACTTTTCTAGATTACTTTCAGTCGCTAATGGGGTAGTGGTTAGATTTTTGCTGTACATAATACAAAATATTTTTTTACTCTGCAAGTACAAGTTTTTACAGTTTAGGTGTGGGCAAAAGCTTCTCCAAAACTGGATTAAGATTGCTGTTACTTTTCAAAAGACTGCTTAATAGCAATCTAGAAAAAAGAACCGCGCTCAGATATACCGTTCACTTTGCCAATCTAGAATCCTGAAGGAAAACTAGATGTAGGAAAGGAAGGGACATACTCAAGTTAGGGAAAAATGCAGTTGCGCTTACTCCTTGACTGTGGCTACCGAACATTACCCTTATGAGTAATGACCAACAGCAGAACACTTGCACCGCAGAGTTGAGAAAATGAGGGGTCTCGAATCTGTTAAGATCCGTACCATATTGGCTACCTTGGAAGGGTATTGTCTTTTAACCCGGACAGGGTTGGGTGAAAGTATAGGAATCGAACCTACAACACATCGATTATGAGTCGATTGCTCTACCAGTGAGCTAACTTCCTGGGGTTTGATACAGGAGTCGAACCTGTGACGCATCGATTATGAGTCGATCGCTCTACCAACTGAGCTAATCAAGCAATATAGTTTAAAGCACTCGGCGATATACGCTCATACCAAAGGTTGGCGCACCAGTTAGGCATATATAACCTAAACCACAGCTTTGTAACTTTGTTACTATCCCGCTCCAAATTTAGCATAAAGGAATTGGGCATTGGGAGTGCTGAGTTAAGAGTTAGAAATTATCCCCTGTACCCCTATGCCCCCCTCAATGATATTTCCCAAGGAAGTTTGAGCAATTATTCTTGAGCTTCAGTCTGGGAAAGCTAAACCAGTCATGGGGTCACGAATATACAACCCTAATGTGAGACTACGCATCGCTTCATCCCAAACGGGTATTAATTGTTCTGCTTGATCTGCCCAATAATCGAATGTAATTAAGCATTGAACATTTGACCCCAAACCAATGCAAGTCCGCGAAAAAGCTTCCCGTGGTTCTTCTTGAGTGTCAATGAACTTCATCTCTGTCCAGACAATTCTGGCGGTTTGACGCTTGACGGTAACTATTTCTCCCCTCTCAATGACGTTGCGGCTGTCGTCTTCCAAGACTTTCTTCAAGGTGGATTTTAGCGGAAACTGGCTCCAGTCATTGGGTGGCAGGCGATTAAAAGATACTTCCAGACAGCAATCATCGTTAGGTGGTTTTTTATCCATGAACTTGAAGGATTTCTCTTGTGGCTCAAAAACCCAATTCTGGGGAACATTGAAACGAACAGCGCCTCGATCTGCTACAAAAATTTTATAGCCTGATGGAGATTCCCAGCGATGGTCAGGTTTTAGTTCAAGCGTTTCTTTTATCCACTGAAGATTACTTTTTTTACGCTTTGCCATAGTGTTTTTACATTTTCTGCTGAAGAGGGCGTCACCGATAGCGTTAGCGTAGCGGTAGCGAGTCTACGTTTGCGCAGCGTCTCGTAGAGAGCGTCCGCAAGAGCGTCACAGTTCGTCGTAGACATTGCCCTTTTTGTTAATGTTATCAAATTGCTAGTATTTTGAATTGTTCTACCCGGCTCATTTAATAATTTTAGATATAATCAATTATTTAATCCAGTCCAGGTAAGATTTCTATATCTATCTAATCCACGTGCGGTTATAAGATAAACTACAAACGTTCCCAACCAATGACTACTAGAATAATGGTCACTTGCAACATCTACCAACCCGCATTGGCGATGTAAAACAGTAACAGAACGCAGGGTATCGAGTCGAGAATCATTATCGGGTAATTGAGAGATTATTCCCTCAAGCATCCAAGCTCGACTGAGATTTAGACCCCGAAAATGAGATTGTAAATAGTCGTTAGGTTTAGTTGTTTGTACAGGTTGCAACCAGTTTACTGCATCTTCTGTGAGTAAATGTGGAAGAAAATCGGTAAGCCAATTTGCAAAATCTGTTGGTGAAAGAATGCGTCGCATTAAATCCGCTTCCGCAAGACAGGGAGAGACAAAATCATAACCCAATGGTTCAAAATGCAATGGATAGTTGCGATCGCTCTGATAAAATTTTTGGGCTTTGTCTTCGATCAGATCGGCAAAGTCTTTATTCTTCTGACTTTGCGCCCAATCGAGTGCTAAACCAAGTGGAAACGCGGTTTGAGAATGTGCTCCAGTGCGATTGGGAAGTTCAAGTTTTTCAAGCCAGTGATAAAAGTTGTTAGCAACTAAGGTTTCTAGGGGTTCTAACGCCGCTAGCCATTCTTTAGCTTGAGAATCATCCCATTCACGCAATTCCGTAGCGAGTTGCAACAGCCATGAAAATCCATAAGGACATTCAAAGAAGGGACATCGATTAAAATGGGTAATCTCTCCTTGAATTTTTTCTGGAGTCAGGGTTTGGGTTAGTGCTTGCCTTGCTGTCGGCTGAAATTCAGCATCAGGAAAATAACGAGCTAGCCTTGCAAGTAACCAATGCCCATGTACGGCAGAATGCCAATCCAAACAACCATAAAATGCTGGCATTAATTCGCGTGGCGGCTTAATGTCCTCATCGCTTTCAAACCAAAAAATATTGTTGTGCGGATACTCTTGGTTAATACAGTTCAGCACCAATTGAACAAACTTGGCTGCGATCGCTACGTCAATCTCTATTGCTTCAAGTTGCATGGTTTCTCAGCAGTAGTCTTACAATTACCTTTTTAGCATTTTGGTGACGCTAACTTTGTTAATAGTATCAAGTCGCTGGCTAGTAGGTTACATTGCACTTTATATATTCCATCTGCCCCAACGCAGTGTTAGGTGACGTTGTTGTACTTTGCCTCTTCAATATTAAAATTAACCAACCACTTCAGCTTTGTCTCATCGCCATCTAGATATGCTCTGATAACTTCTGCAACTTGAGAAACACGAGTTAAAGGTGTGACGTAATCAAAAACATTTGCCATGACACGAAGAGTTTCTCTTGTCCAAGCTCCTTCTACAACCACAATGCCTAGAAGCTTTTTATTTCTTCCCTTCCAATTAATTGCAGAAAACATTTTATCTTTAGCATATAGTGAAGCATGGCGCGAAGAACTTTTTCTCACTTCAATAAAAGCAAGTGGATTCTGAGCATCTGGTATTACAAAGTCAGCACGGAAATCATAAATAACTCCTCTAAGGCTTTCATATTCTGATTCACGCATAAAAGGTACTTGTAAATCAGATAATGCATCAGCAACTATGTTTTCTAGTAGGACTTTTCCTATTAGATCGCGCACTATTCCTTCTAAAGTAGGTTCAACAGATTGCAAAAGTCTTTCTTTTGAGAAAGGACGAATTTTTAAGTTGCGGTTAATACGCTCTGCTATTTTGTTTGCAACAATTTTAGATATCCTTTTGTCAGAAGCATTGCCAACTTCCCGCTTTAGTTCTGATTTGCTTCTAAGTCCTGCTAACTGTTGAAATAACGGTAGTAATCCTGGGTTAGCTGACAGATACTCTGGCTGTAAAAATTTTAGATCATCAGTCTCTTTAAATAAATTATCCACCAAAGAGTTAGCAAAAAAACGCATTTTTTCATAAACTCCTGCTGTAATTGCTGATTCCGTATCAAAATTTACTGCTAATATACGTTCAGCCTCACATTTAATTTCTTCTGAGGTTGAGATTTCTGGATCTAACTCTAATGAAAGCCCATATATAACAACTACACGACTGTTACGAGAAGTCAAATCAAGGTTTTGAATATTTGAAAACCCATTAGACTGTTTGCTAAGACCTAGATAAACTTCAATATAGTCTTCCATAGCATCAGATGCTATCTTGTAAAGAGTAGTAGATTCTGTAGTTTCAATCTCGCTATTTTGAGAAAAATCAAGGTCTTCTTCCATAGATCCAATACTCTCCTATTGGTGTACCTGCACCTTCACGTTTTGACTGAATCCAACGACTTCCTCTATTTCTCAACAGCTTTATTTCTGTTTTTTCAAAACCTATTTCTTGAAGCAATGACAGAGTAAGTTGCCCTGTGGGAATATGTATTCCATAAAGGTAAGCATCACCAACGATCACATGAATTTCAGCGTTGGATTTTAGTAATCTAAAACATTCAATAAATACTTTTTTAATCTCGGCAAAGTACGGAAAAACAAGAGAATAATACTCTTTTTTCCCTGCTCTCTGACTTTTCAGATTTTTTAGTTCATCAATAATTGGTCTGACAGATTCTATCAACTCATTGCTTAATTGTTTTGCATAAAGTTCATGATTTCTTTTGATTTCTATTGGAATAGTTGTTGTGTTTGGTATCAGTACACTTCTGACCTTATTTGTAATTTCTCGCCAAGATGAAGCGTATCCCCAAAAATACAACTCCATTCGGCTCATTTCTGCATAATCAAAATTATTAAGATATGGTGGAGAAGTAATACATAGAGATGCTATAGAAGAATTTTTTTGACATAAATTCTGAGCAGAGCCTTTAATAATCTCATAGTTTATATCTTTTTTTTTGATGATTAAACTGAAGTCTGTAAGTATTTGGGACTCAACACGCAGCAAAGCATCTTGGAATGAATTTGATTTTTTCTTGGTTGTAGGTGCTTTGTAAATACCATCAGTTTGAGATTTACTAGTTAGTTCAAGAATGATAGAGACTACCAATTTATAAAAAAGCTTATTATCTGGAGTAATTTCTGATTCTTTTAATCTTGCATTCACAAGAATTTTAAGTTCGGTTTCTGGAATTAGTTTTTTTAGAAATGTTAAAGCATCAACTGAATAGATATCTGTTAATTCCCCTTTATAAGGAGCAAGTTGATGTAAAATAGAGAAAACTTCATCAGGGTTAATAGCACCAAGTGCAGCTTGACATTTTGCTGTTGCAAGGTCAGCAAAGTAAGGATTAGCTTCACAGGCAATGCAACTGAAACCATCAAGTAAACTCTGTACTGGTGTAGTTCCTAAACCACCGAAAGGATCTAAAATTGTATCTCCCGAAGATAAACCAGCTTCTTGAATACATGCTGAGACAAATTCAGGTGAATATCCAGCTATGAAATTTACCCACCTATGAATAGGATGACGTGAGCTGGTAAGATTCGTTGGTGCAAGAGCCGGATGTATGGAATCAGTAAAAAGAGAAAGTTGCATTACGTGGTTTTAATTTTCGGAATTTAGGTCTATTCATCATCTGGCAAATAACCCTGACAGCGTAACATAATTTGTTGATTCTCCGGCGATCGCAAATGAAATAAGTTTTTCTTTAAGAAAGCTGGTATCTAATCCTTGAAAATCAATAAGGGCTGGCAAGTGTGTTGTCCACAGCGCAGCGCACTTTACTAGAGGGCTGCGATCGCACTACCATCACAATGATCAAAGCTAGCTATTGCAGTGCAAAAATATGCATAAAGTCGAATTTAGTTAACAAAATGAGCTTTTACTTTCTCAAACCCCAGTTTGCTTTCTCATTTTGGTGTTTTCCGCAAGTCAAATAAGCTTTTACTTTCTCAAACCCCAGTTTGCTTTCTCATTTTGGTGTTTTCCGCAAG
>NZ_JAVRBM010000030.1:89623-93987 GCF_034531255.1 Nostoc sp. ChiQUE01b
TCAAATAAGCTTTTACTTTCTCAAACCCCAGTTTGCTTTCTCATTTAAGTATTTCGCGCATTCATGACAAATATGACGCTTGTAGCAAAAATCATTCTAGATTTGCCAGAATTCTCTCAGGCTGATCTATACGTAAGCCTTTTAAGGTAAAGAATATTAACCGTACTGGATTACAAGGTGTAGATCATGGCTCGGAGAAAAAGAACTTCCGTAGTGTTAGAAAGAGCAGTGCGCCGCGCGGCTAGCATAAACTCAATTGATCCGAATTTAAATTTAGGCAATGGACTTACCTTACCTGCCTTTTCAAGCCTGATTGAGACGATGCGAACTAAAGAAAATGCATATAATAGTGCCCTTTCCAGCTTGGATAAATTGTATCGTGAAATGCTGGAAACAGAAGACGAGTTGGGAGATATGACAGAACACATGCTAATGGCTGTTGGAACTCGATATGGCAAAAGCAGTGTGGAGTACGGTATGGCGGGAGGAGTTCCTAAAAATCAGCGTCGTAAGGGACTGCGAGGGGAGTCGCCAACTCTCAATAATGAGCAACCGTCATTCGTTGGCAGTATCGAAAGCAAGAATGGAAAGAAACCAGCAGCGACAACTTAATATGTGCTATTCTACGCAAAATTTTTTCAAGCAAAAATGATTGTATAGACGCATTCGCAAAGTGTCTGGTAGACATCGCTCTCCGTAAGAAAGAGACGTAGCAGTGCTACGTCTCTACTGCAACTAAATTTCCATCAGGTACACTTTTATAAAGACTTGATCCGTTCTACGCCGCCCCATATTTCAAAAAACCGTTTAGTTTCAGCTTCTATGTCTGAAATTGTTCTTGGCTGTCCATTTCCAGAACCCGGAAAAACAATATAAACGATATCCTTGGGGATTCCTCGCCGGACTCTTGATTGTACTAATGGATCGTTTCCAACAGCTTGAGACAAAGCGATTGAACCCTCTCCAATCTGGTTTTTAGGCCCAACATCAGCATAAATTGCAAAAGCGAGTTTTTCGTTATTAGTGTTGTAAACAACTGCAAAATCTCCTAATTTAACGCCTGTAGCCTTTCTAAAATCACCATTTCCCGGAAGAACAATATACGGAATCTTTGTTGAATCAACATAGCGACGTGGATCTTGTTTAACAAATCCAGAGTCGAATAATGCAGTCGTAGAAATATAGTATCCAGGATATGGATCGATACTGCCTTGAATAAATGGATTGCCGTTTTTATCTATAGCTAGTGCCCACCAGTTATCTGAATACCCAGCATTTGCCAAAAAATCAATCCCTGTATCTGCAGGGTGATAAGCATTAGGCGCACCATCAGCATTAATGCTCATACCTGCTTCATAGAAAAATGCAGATTCTCCATTTGCTTGGAGAATGGGAATTTCACCAATTTTAAGAACAGTCTTGATAGAAAATTTTGTGACTGGATTAAGGAATTTCTGAGCGACAAAACCTTCTAAAGTTTTTCCTTTAAAAATAGTTGCAACCTTCCACCACTTGTCATTATCCGAATTTTTGATTTTAGATACAATATGTGCTTGTGGAAGAACTGCTATTTGATTCGCTTCGTTAACAATCGGTGCTGAACGTATATTCAAACTATCTGAGATTACTTGAAATTGCTGCATAAATTACTCCAAATTTAAAAGTTGAACTCATGAAAATACATTAAAAAAACCAAATTTTGTGCTGATGCTATTGCTAATATCTAGAACATCTCAAGCTCTGATTTTTTTGTGTCGCGCCAGTTGGGCGGGCAATACCTGATTTCTCTGGAAGGAAGCAAGGCCAATACAGGAGAAGGAACACCCGCAACGCACCCTAAATCTAAATGTCACTTACTAATTTGCTGGATTTCGATCCCCGACTTCTTACAGACACCCGGAGGGTAGAAGTTAGGGATCTGGGCAGCAATTTTTGCTTAAGAAAGTACCATTCCACCCTCAAGCCACCTTTGACTTGACAAAAAAATTTAAACAAATGTGAGTATGCGAACATCTTGGGAACTATAGAAGCAAATCAAATTAGCAGAACTTTCAGCTTCCAGTAATGAAAACTCACTATCTCAGGAAAGCTAAGGCGTTCCCATTACAGATTGTTCTTATTGTTCCCTTCCTTATCCAAATTTTTGCAGCGGTCAGCTTAGTGGGTTATTTGTCCTTTAAAAATGGACAAAGAGCAGTTAACGACCTAGCCGAACAGTTGATAGATCGCACCAGCGATGTCGTGGATGAACACCTGAAGTCTTATCTTTCCATTCCGCAAACCCTTAATCAGATCAACGCAGATGCTATTCACAGGGGACTATTGGATGTGGGCGATCGCCAAACCCTTGGTAAATATTTCTGGGATCAGATGCAGGCTTATGACCTAACTTATATTGGTGTTGGACTAACAACGGGTGAGGGGATAGGAGCAGTTCGTTATGATGGCAAAACCATTACCATTGATGATTGGACTGCCAAGCTTCCCAATAATACTACCAACTATGCCACCGATAACCAAGGCAATCGGACTCAAGTTCATAGTCGTTTTACTTGGAACAATTTTGGCCAAGTTTGGTACACCGAACCCATTGCTGCTGGTAAACCTATTTGGGCAAAAATTTATGCTGGAAATTTTCCGACGGGCCCCTACATTGCTGCCTCTGCCAGTCGTCCCATCTATGATTCGCAAAATCACTTACTAGGAATGATTGGCTCTGATATCCATCTGTTGAAACTCAGCGATTTTTTACGCAGTTTGAATATTAGTCAGTCTGGGGAGGTATTTCTTTTGGAACGGGATGGCACATTAATCGCCAGTTCTGGTACAGAGAAGCCTTTTGTCCTCGTCAATCAAGAGATCCGGCGATTGCGAGCGATCGACAGTTCTGACCCAATAATCCAGAATGTTGCCAGACACTTCCAAACCTCCGGGTTTGGATCTATCACCCAAGACACAGATTTTCAACTTGAGGTGGAAGGAAAACGGAATTTTGTCAATGTTATACCTTGGCGTGACAAATATGGCTTGGATTGGCTGGTGGTAGTGAGTGTGCCAGAAAACACATTCATGACCCAAATTAACGCCAACACGCGCACCACGATCGCACTTTGTTTGAGCGCATTGGTCGTTGCCTCAATAATGGGCGTGTTCACCTCTCATTGGATTGTACGCCCGATTCTCCGCCTGAATCGGGCAAGTGAGGCAATGGCAGCCGGCAATTTAAATCAGACAGTACAACAAATTAGCGGGATTCGAGAACTTAATACCCTGTCCAACTCTTTTAACTACATGGCAGGACAACTGCATGAATCGTTTACGGCTTTAGAGAAAAGCAAAGAAGAACTAGAAGAACGGGTAGAAGAACGTACCACTGAACTTAAAAATACATTAGAGGAATTGCAGCGCACTCAATCTCAAGTTATTCAAAGTGAAAAAATGTCTAGCCTGGGACAACTAGTTGCTGGAGTCGCACACGAAATTAATAATCCAGTTAACTTTATTCATGGCAACCTCGCCCATGTGCAGGAATATACCCAGGATTTATTAACACTTATGCAGTTGTATCAGCAATATAATCCCTACCCTGCTGCTGAAATTCAAACCGTTGCTGAAGACATTGATCTAGAGTTTTTACAGTCAGACTTGCCAAAAATGTTGTCTTCTATGAGAGTAGGCACGGATCGCATTCGTCAAATTGTACTGTCGCTGCGGAATTTCTCTCGCATCGACGAAGCAGAATTTAAATGCGTCGATATTCATGAAGGCATCGACAGTACTTTGATGATTTTACAGCACCGCCTCAAAGCTAAACCAGAACAACCTGAAATAGAGGTGATTAAAGACTACGAGAATGTACCTCCAGTAGAATGTTATGCTGGACAACTTAATCAGGTGTTTATGAATATTTTAGTAAATGCGATTGATGCGTTAGAAGAAAATAATATTAAGCGTACTTATCAGGATATTGAGAACAATCCTAGTAAAATTAAGATTCGCACATCAGTAGTTAATGCAACGTGGTTAGAAGTGGCGATCGCTGATAACGGAGTTGGTATTTCTAAAGAATTTCAGCAACGAATATTCGATCCCTTTTTCACTACTAAACCCATTGGCAAAGGAACCGGAATGGGTATGTCCATCAGCTACCAAATCGTTAGAGAAAAACATAACGGTAAACTGGAGTGCTTTTCAACTCCTGGAAAAGGAACCGAGTTTATCATTCAGATTCCTCTGCGGCTAAGGAATGGTTGAACTATGAATTATGGCTGAGGCTTGGGGGAACAGGAAGATATAGAGAGTTTTGGATTATACAGCAATACGGTTCAGTTAAGGAAATTTATCCGTTGAGGCAGGCAGGGGGA
>NZ_JAVRBM010000031.1:0-93875 GCF_034531255.1 Nostoc sp. ChiQUE01b
GTGGAATGTTGAAAGTGTCAATCACATCCTCTCGGTTCGTTGTGCTTATCTCAATGGTTTATTAGCTATTTGAGTATTTCTGCCAAAAGTGGATGCTCCCGGCAAAGTCCGCCTTCGCGGACTAATTTTAGCGATCGCATTTGCTATTTCGGCGATCGCATTTACTATTTCGGGGTTCGCATTTGCTATTTCGGGGTTCGCATTTGCTATTTCGGAGTAAGCATTTGTTATTTCGGAGTAAGCATTTGTTATTTCGGAGTAAGCATTTGTTATTTCGGAGTTCGCATTTGCTATTTCAGAGTTCGCATTTGTTACTTCGACGACAGCATTTGTTATTTCAGCGATCGCATTTGTTATATGTTATATCGGCGACACCATTTACTATTATTGAGGGCTTATCTTCTTAAACTACGAGGATCAAGTGCATCTCTTAACCCATCACCAAGTAAGTTGAATGCCAATACTGTGAGGATAATCAGTACAGCCGGCGGCCAGATTAACCAAGGTTGCAGTACCAAAATTGAAGCATTGCTAGCCAGAGATAACATATTCCCCCAAGAGGGGTCTGGTTGTTGAATTCCCAAGCCGATGAGACTTAGTATTGCCTCTGCGCCAATAAAGCTTGGAATTGCAAGGGTAGCAGAGATAACTACATAACTAGCCGTTTGTGGCAAAACGTGACGGATAATTATATAAATTGGGTTCCCGCCCATCGCACGCGCTGCTTGGACAAATTCTCGCTCTTTAATTGATAGTACCTGTCCCCGAATCACCCGTGCTAAACCAGCCCAGCTAATAACTGAAGTAATCACCACAATTAGCAAAAACCGCTGGGTACTACTTAAACCCGCTGGTAAGACTGCGCCCAAAGTCACCAAAAGATAAATACTAGGGAAAGTCATTAGCACTTCTGCCAAGCGCATAATGATGCTATCAGTTACACCGCCGAAATAGCCGGAAATTCCCCCGATGAGCAAACCAAGGGGATAGGTAATAATAACGCCAAAAATCCCGATAAACATACTGATGCGACCGCCATGCAGCAAGCGACTAAATTGGTCGCGGCCTTGGTCATCAGTGCCGAAAATATTGACTTTTGCGCCACTTGTTGTGCCAAATAAATGCCAATTTAAGGGGATACCAGAAAAGATTGTGACTTCATCCCACGTCGGCGGTAGTGGCAAACTCATCTGCAATAATCGGTATTCTGGCCCAGAGACAAATAGACGCAAGGGTGAAGGCTTTTTCGAGTCTACAATGAGTTCGCGATCGCCTGTATCTAAATTGGTATCTCCCTGAGTCGTCGGATAAACATAAGGCCCGGTAAACTGCCCTGATTGAGAAACCCAGTGTATCTTAGTTGGTGGCAGCAGTGAACCATTAGGCTGTGAAGCATAGGGGTCATAAGGAGCTACGAAATCAGCTGCAATTACTCCTATATAGAAAATTAACAGCAAAATTGCCCCAAAGCGTGCCAAAGGATTTTTCTTAAGTCGTCGCCACCAATCCATAATAGTTAGGAGTTATGAGTTAGGAGTTATGAGTTATTAAGTTTTTATCTTAATTCATAACTCATGATTAATAATTTTCAACTCCCACCTCCCAACTTTTGTACAGACGCGATTAATCGCGTCTCTACTCCCAACTCCCAACTCCTAACTCTTAACTGCTAACTTCTCTAAATACCGCTGCTGTTCTTCCTGTTGTTTTTCATGTTCCACAACAAACACGTTTGAGTAGAGATTAGCGAGAATTTGTTTTCCCTGTTGTGTCAATGATAGGTAATGCAGTCCTTCTTGGATATAAGGATAGACGCCATTCCAGTAAAACTTAGCGTAGTTGTTACGCAAATCGGCAGGGGTTTGATAGCCCAAAACTTTATTTACACCAGTTTCTTCAAATTCGTAAAATAAAGAAGTAATTTTCTTCAGGTAACGCGGGTCGCTTAGTTGACCAATCAAATCAGCAGCACGCACTAATCCGGCAAAGCACTTCGTATCTTGATGATCCTCTGCCGCAGGTACGGGAAATCGAGTCAATTCAATATTGCTCTTAATTGCCTCAGCATCTATTAACTTGTGACCTCCAAAACGCTCATCAATAAACAGCTTGGCTCTATCAACATGATACGGTGTCAGACTGGCATCAGAAGCGCCAGCAGCCACAGAAATCATTTTGCCATTTTTACCTGTGGCATATAAGTTTGCTGTTTCTCGGTCTTGTCGGCAAACTCCCTTAACATAACCAATATCATGACTGACTAAAGAAATAATACAATGCAACCAGTCTTCACTAGAAACACCGCCTTCCCTGATGTGTTTGCCACGTAAAATTTCTTGTCCCACCAGGGTGACTAAGACTGTGTGTTCAACATTGTGATAAAGAGCATCACTATTGGCAATGTTTTCCAAAGCCATGTTACCTGCCCAGGCGATAATGTCCTGATAATCATTTTTAAAGCAGCCATAAGTGCGGCGGTAGCCGTCTCGAATTTCATTTACGAAGGCATCAATTAAAATTTCAGTGGCATTGAACATATCTGTTTACTCTGGTAAATACTAATTATTTATTGGTTTGATTTCAAAATTCCATAATCAAGGCCACCCTTGCTGGAATTTAAGGCAATGGAGTTTGCTCCTTTGTAACTCACGTGTAGCTGTAGACGCTAGCTTTATCCATGTCTGAATACACGGCTTCCTGACAACACAAAGGCTTTAGAGAAATGATTTATTACGTATAAAAAATAATTTCCTGGTGTACCAAGGTACATAAATACTTTCGATTCTAATTAGATAAATCTAGATGAACTATATCAGTTTTTCATATCTAAGTATTGGTTGACAGTGATCTAAATACAGATGGTGTGTGACATAGAGTACCTTTATAAGATGAGAGAATTTTTTTATCATAATCTACATAAAATTTATTATTATTTAATACTAGTAATTTCTCTGGTAGAGAATGTTGTATTATATACTATTAAAGAGCAAAGACATTTACGATGAAATGCGTCATAGTTGATATCAAAGTAAATAAACTTCAAGTTTTCTTAAGAAAATACCAAGATTTGGTATGCATAGACAGAAAGTAGAGGTGAAACTGTGAGCGATGAAAGTCTTTCAGAAGTTGAGGTGGAAGAAGCTATAACCTCTGAAGATAGGAGTTTTTTGAGCAAATCAAATCAAAAACAAACCAGGGGGTGGTTGAAGCCATTATTCTTGGGTACTGGTTTAGGAATTGCGATCGCCTTACTTGCAATGAGTGTATTAAATCGTTTTCCATCCCGTCAACAAAGCGCAGTAGCAGATAAAAAAGTTAACTCAGCGATGACAGTTACCATCGCCACAGTAGAAACCGCCCGTGTTGTCCGTACCCTCAAAACTACCGGGACTGTAGCCGCGAGTGATTTAATTCCAGTGTTACCGCAAACAAACGGTTTACAAATTAAAAGCATCCCGGAAAATGTCAAAGAAGGAGCTTTTGTCAAACAAGGTCAAGTGTTGGCAGTATTAGATGATTCCATACTGCAAAGCCAAATTAGCCAAGCAAAAGCAGATGTGGAATCGAAACAAGCAGATGTGGCATCCAAACAAGCAGATGTGGCATCCAAACAAGCCGATTTGGCATCAAATAGAGCAATAGTCCAGCAAAAACAAGCCGATTTAGCTCAAGCTAAGGCGAGGTTAGAGGAAGCAGCCAAAAATTATCAACGCTATCAACAACTTGCTGACTCTGGGACGATTAGCAAACAAGAACTTGATACTCGTTCTTACGCTGTAAAAACTGCCATAGAAGTTGTGAACCTGTCCCAAGAAAATATACGTAGTGCCCAGGCTAATATCGGCAGTGCTCAAGCCAATATTAATAACGCCCAAGCGATCGTCAACAAAGCCAAAGCCGATGTCAAGAGCAGTGCTGCCAAAGTACAACAACTGCAAACTCAGTTGGGACAAACTGTGGTACGTGCGCCGGTTTCGGGAGTAATCGCCGAGAAGCTGGCTAGAGTCGGTGATGTCACTGGTGTACCGCCGCAAACTCAGGTGGGAACGGTGATTGGTGGCACACAAAAGCTATTTTCGATTATCCGAGATGAAAAGTTAGAACTTCAGGCAAAAGTGCCCGAAACTCAACTAACTCAGGTGAAAATTGGCGCATCGGTGCAAGTTACTTCTGATGCCGATCGGCGGGTGCGATCGCAGGGACGAGTCAGGGATATACAACTCCAGCTCAACGATCAAAGACGGGAAGCGACAGTGAAAATTGACTTGCCACCAACAACTTTACTAAAACCAGGAATGTTTGCTAGTGCTGCAATTACTACTGACTCAGGGATGAGAATGGTAGTGCCACAAAAAGCAGTGCAGTCCCAAGCTGACGCAAGTGTAATTGTATTCCTCTTATCGGGTGAAAATACAGTCAGTAGCCAGAAAGTCGAGTTAGGAGATCCTGGTAATAACGATACAGTGGAAATCAAGAGGGGGTTACAGTTAGGCGATCGCGTTGTACTTGATGGTGCAGGCTATCTCAAAGATGGTGATCTGGTTCGAGTTGCAAATTGAAGGGAATGGGGAGTGGGGGAGATGAGGGAGATGAGGGAGATGAGGGAGATGGGGGAGATGGGGACAATAATAACTCCTAACTCTTGACTAATGACTAATGACCAATGACCAATGACAAATGACCAATGACAAATGACCTTTAATATCTCAGCCTGGTCGATTAAAAAACCTGTTCCGACGATAGTTTTATTTTTAATTTTGACAGTAGTGGGTTGGTTCTCCTTCATATCCTTGGGGATTGATACTAACCCAAATATTGATGTGCCAACAGTTTCGATCAAAGTCACCCAACCAGGTGCAGGCCCAACAGAACTAGAATCCCAAGTGACGAAAAAAATTGAAGATGCCGTCGCGGGGTTGGGCAATATCGATTACATGATTTCCACCGTTAGCGATGGGAATTCTAAGACGACAATCAATTTTGTTTTGGGTACAGATAGCGATCGCGCCACCAATGATGTCCGCAATGCGATCGCTCAAATTCGCCAAGATTTACCCCAAGATATTAACGATCCAATTGTGGAACGCCTAGAATTTTCCGGCGGCCCGGTGATTACCTATGCAGTTAAATCAGATCGGCGTTCTGTAGAAGAGTTAAGCAATCTCGTAGACCAAACTATTAGCCGTGCCTTGTTGGGAGTTCGTGGTGTAGCACAAATTCAGCGTGTAGGTGGCGTTGACCGAGAAATTCGGATTAATCTTAATCCAGACCGCTTACAAGCTTTAGCGATCACCGCCACTCAGGTAAACGACCAAATCCGCGCTTTGAACATTAACTTACCTGGCGGACGTGCCGAAGTTGGTGGTAGCGAACAAAGTATCCGTACTTTAGGAAGTGCCACCAGTGTCGATATTTTGAAAACTTACGAAATCGTCTTGCCACAAGGAGGTTCCGTACCTTTATCTAGCCTGGGAACTGTAGAAGATAAATTTGGTGACGTGCGCCAAGCCGCCCGCTTGAATAATCAACCTGTGGTAGCTTTTCAAGTCTTGCGTAGTACTGGCAGCGTTCTGGTGACTGTGGAAGAAGGAGTGAAAGCAGCAGTCAAACAACTAGAAAAAACCCTTCCCCCAGATGTCAAGCTGGATTTAATTTTTACTAGAGCCGATATTGTCCGCCAATCTTACCAAAGCACCATTGATGAATTGATTCAAGCTTCGGTGCTAGCGGTCATCGTTATTTTAGTGTTTTTGCGGGACTGGCGGGCAACATTAATTACGGCTGTTGCCTTACCCTTGTCAATAATTCCCACCTTCGCAGTGCAGCAAGCTCTTGGTTACACCCTCAACAACATGACTTTGTTGGCATTAGCCCTAGCAGTGGGCAATTTGGTCGATGATGCCGTTGTCGAAATTGAAAACATGGAACGCCACATGGCTATGGGCAAGTCAGCTTGGGAAGCTGCTTTTGACTCTGCCGACGAAGTAGGATTAGCGGTAATCGCAAGTTCAGCGACGATTATTGCAGTATTTCTGCCTGTTGCCTTTATGGGTGGGATTCCAGGGCAATTTTTTCAACCATTTGGCGTTACCGTTGCCGTTTCCACAATTTTCTCAACTCTTGTAGCACGGATGGTTACGCCGATGATGGGGGCGTATCTTTTGAGGCAAGAGGGGAGTAGGGAGTGGGGAGTGGGGAGTGGGGGAAGAGGGAGAGCAATAAAATTGTTTAATTTTAAATTTACACTTCCAGGTAGCGGGAAGGGAAGTAGAAAACTTGGAGATGAAAAGCGTCCGGGTTTTCAACCTTATAGATCGCTTTTACAGTGGGCGTTACGCCATAGATTGACAACAATGGCGATCGCTTTAGCTTTCTTTGTTGCCAGTTTGATGCTGGTTCCTTTAATTCCCAAGGGTTTCGTTGATGAAGGCGACTTTGGGATTTCTAACGTATCTATAGAATTACCTCCTGGTTCGACTTTAGAAGACGTTAACAAGGTAGTCACACAAGCGACTGACATCATCCGACAAAACCCAGTAGTTGAACGTGTACTAGCAACCGAAGAAATCAATTCTGCAACCCTTACGATTAATCTCAAATCCAGAGAGGAACGGAATATTTCCCAAAAACAGTTTGAGGAACAAGTACGCCCTGACTTTGAGCAAATACCAGGAGCAAGAATTAGTTTCCAAAGTCAGTCACCAGCTGGCGGTAACAAAGGTTTATCAATTGTCCTCAGAAGTGAAAACCCCCAAGCATTGAATCAAGCTGCTGATGCTTTAGAAAAGCAGATGCGATCCATAGCTGGATTGGTAGAAGTAGCTTCTACTGCAAGTTTGGTAAAACCAGAGATTTTGGTAATTCCTAAACCACAGCGGGCA
The DNA here is from genome assembly GCF_034531255.1 of Nostoc sp. ChiQUE01b. Lineage (NCBI taxonomy): Bacteria > Bacillati > Cyanobacteriota > Cyanophyceae > Nostocales > Nostocaceae > Nostoc > Nostoc sp. ChiQUE01b. The sequence goes on from NZ_JAVRBM010000031.1 coordinate 6,882, forward strand.
GCAGATTTGGGGGTGACAGTGCAAGCGATCGCTCGGACTGCTTCCCTTGCAACCATCGGCGATAATGAGGCCAACTTAGCGAAATTTAATTTAAGCGATCGCCAAATCCCGATTCGTGTGCAAATCGATCCGCAAGCGCGGGCTGATATCAACACAATCACAAATCTCCAAGTCCCCAGTCAAAATGGTAGATTGATTCCCCTCATAGCAGTAGCAGATATCCGCTTTGGTAGCGGCCCTGCTACCATCAACCGTTACGATCGCGCCCGTCAAGTTGCTGTAGAAGCCAACTTACAAGGGATTTCTTTAGGAGAGGCAGTCCAGATAATCAACAAACTACCTGTAATGCAAAACTTACCACCCGGAGTAGTACAGCAACCATCAGGAAGCGCCAAAATTATGCAAGACATTTTCGGTCGCTTCGGCGCTGCATTGGGGCTGGCATTAATGTGTATCTATGCAATTCTGGTGCTGCTGTATAACAACTTCCTCCATCCATTATCGATTATGGCAGCCTTACCCTTTTGTTTAGGCGGGGCATTGGTAGCGTTGATGGTTGCTCAAAAACCCTTGGGAATATATGCCCTGATTGGGATTGTGTTGCTGTTGGGGATTGTCACCAAAAACTCGATTCTGTTAGTTGACTATACAATCATCAACATGCAAGAAGGCAAAACCCAACGTCAGGCACTCATTGAATCAGGCATATCACGTCTGCGCCCAATTTTAATGACCTCTTTTGCAACGATCGCCGGTATTTTGCCCTTAGCATTGGGAATTGGCGCGGGTTCTGAAATTCGCCAACCGATGGGAATTGCTATTATGGGCGGTTTTACAACTTCCACTCTGTTGACACTGGTAGTAGTGCCAGTGATATTTAGCTACATTGACAACTTCCAAACTTGGATTATGGATACATTGCGCTATGGCTTTGGTAAGAAACCATCGCGCCCATAATGCCCAATTAATTTTGGATTTTATAATGCTAGGACTTACGCACTGAAGCCTGAAACCTAGATCCCCCCTAGCCCCCCTTAAAAAGCAGGGCTGTTTCATTCCCTAAAAGGCTCTGATTTACAAGCGTTTCAGCAGCAAAGCGGATTGAAATTTAAGGAGGGTTAGGGAGAATCAAACCTTAACCCAAGCATATTTACATAAAACTAACTACGATTATCTATCTGAGCGCGTTGCAAACTTCCAGAGAAGTCAACATAGACACTTTTCCATTCTGTGAAAACATCCAAAGCAGTAGTTCCAGCTTCGCGGTGTCCGTTACCGGTTTGTTTCACACCACCAAAGGGCAAGTGTACCTCTGCTCCAATAGTCGGGCCGTTAATATAAGTGATACCTGCTTCGATGTCGCGCATAGCAGTAAAAGCCCGATTGATATCGCGGGTGTAAACTGAAGAAGAAAGACCATAATTGCTATCGTTGAGAATTGCGATCGCTTCCTCAAAGCAGCTAACCTCAATTAATGCCACCACTGGCCCAAATATCTCTTCACGGGCAACTCGCATATCAGGAGTTACATTATCCAAAATAGTTGGTTGAAAAAAGTAACCGTTTTTTAATGAGCCTTCACTAGCAATTTCCCCACCAATTAAAACCTTTGCTCCTTCCTCACGAGCGATATCCAAATACTTGCTCACTTGTTGGAGTTGCTTTTCATTGACTATCGGGCCAATATCTGTATAAGAGTCAGTGCCAGCACCCAAGCGTAACTTACTGGTACGCTCATAAAGCATAGCGGTAAATTTTTCTTTGATATCACGATGCAAAATCAGCCGACTAGTAGCCGTACACCGTTGCCCAGTTGTCCCAAATGCTCCCCACACTGCACCATCGAGAGCAAGTTCTAAATCGGCATCTTCCATCACCACTTGAGCATTTTTCCCACCCATTTCCAAACAGACACGTTTGTGAGTGCGTCCGCAAGTAGCGCCGACAAAAGCACCCGTTTCTGAAGAACCAGTAAACGATACTAAATCAACATCAGGATGCTCAACTAAAGCTTTCCCCGCCTCTTCTCCCACACCATGCACCAAGTTAATTACTCCTGGTGGTAAACCTGCTTGTTGAAAAATTTCAATCAATTTAGTTGCACAGGCGGAAGTATCTTCAGCAGGTTTGAGAATAACTGTATTGCCACACACCAAGGCTGGCATAGCTTTCCAGCAAGGAATTGCCACCGGGAAATTCCAGGGAGTAATTAAGGCACAAACTCCGATGGGCATCCGCACAGTCATGGCGAATTTATTGGACATTTCCGAGGGTGTGGTTTGCCCAAATAGTCGCCTTCCTTCGCCAGCACTGTAAAAGGCGCAGTCAATACCTTCTTGGACATCTCCCCTAGCTTCCGTCAAGGGTTTACCCATTTCCCGACTGATTAACTGGGCAAGTTCTTCTTTATACTGGAGTAATATTTCCCCAACGCGAAAGATGTATTCTGCCCTCGCAGGGGCCGGGACTTTGCGCCAACTGCGGTAGGCTTTACGGGCGGCAGCTACTGCTGTATCTACATCCTGAACTTGGGAACGGGGAAATGTGGCAACGACTTCGGTTTTGTCAGCAGGGTTGCGACTTTCTAGGGTTTCTTCCTCTCCAGCCCTCAACCATTGACCGTCAATGTAATTGCGGCAAGATAGCGGAGTTGTCATTTTGAAAATCTCCGATGATCCACTGAAACTTGTGTATTAAGTTTGCTTGCTTTCTAGGTTATCCTCAAGTTTAGGAAATTGACGCGATAACCAAATATCGATATAAAAATTAAGGCACTAACGCCAATACCCCCACAGGAGAACCAGAACCACCACGTAATCTCAGAACTGCGATCGCTAGAGTAGTACCTTTAGGTGGCAATTGATCCAAATTTGTCAGATTTTCTAACACAATGCGCGGTTGTTCTAAAACTAAGCGGTTAATCGTAAAACTGTTATCCTGTCCGGGGTCTACACCATGAGTATCAATTCCTACCCCAGCTATTTGCCGTTCATCCAATAAAAATTGAGTCGCATCGCTACCAAATCCTGGAAAGTGGGGAATCCCTTGAGCATCATGATTGAGGAATGCGCTTTTATCCAACCACTTTTTCTGCCAACCAGTATTCAGTATAACTACGCAGCCACCAGAAATTTTACCGTATTCTGCTTCCCAAGCCAAAACATCAGCAACACTCAGGGCATAATCAGGATTAACTGCTGTAGCTTGGCAAACATTTATAACCACCGCAGGTACAACCAAAGACTGGGCTGCGTATTGGTCAATTCCCACAGCAGAACTATGAAAACTGTTAGGGGCGTTGATATGAGTAGCACTATGTTCCCCCAAAGAGAAACGCCGCAGGTAATAGCCATCATTATTTAGTTCAGCCACAGTTTCAAATTCTACTGTGGGATCTCCAGACCATTGGGGAATATCTATGTCAATTACATGACTTAGGTGGATAACGCGTGTGTAGGTGATACTATTTTGACTTTGGGGTTGTATCATCCCAGCCTTTTATTTTATTTGTACTCAGGGATTTTTTTTGTCAGGTGCGTAGGTGCAGTTGATTGTGTACCTTATCTAGGTTGGCTACGCCTACGCAAAGATAGTACTACCATTACAACTTTTTTCAAACTTAATTTCTTATACTTGAAGAAATAATCCCCCCAATTCCTGTAAATTTTAGGTTATTGAGGGGGTTCAAATGTTGCAGCAAAAAGTGAGTTGATCTTAGTTAACAACTATTAGGTTAACTTTTGATTAAGCTGAGATTAAAATTACACATCTCCAGAAATTAAATATGCGTTATCCAGAACCCTTCTAGAGACGTAGCAGTGCTACGTTTCTACGTTTTTTTACTCTATCTCTATTGTGTGATATCTACGTTGAGGGTTCTTGCTTTAGTGGAATTATCACAACAAACTCGGCACCTTCTCCGGGTGCTGAAATACACTGGATCTTTCCACCGTGTTTTTGGACTACAATTTGGTAGCTAATTGATAATCCCATACCTGTACCTTTACCCACAGGTTTTGTAGTGAAGAAGGGGTCAAATAGGCGTTTGCGTACTTCCTCGCTCATGCCGGGACCATTGTCAGCAATTCTAATAATTACATAATCTTCTTGAATGAGGCTGCGAATGTGAATTTGTGGAAAAGTCATTTGTCGTTGGTCATCTGTCTTTTGTTCAGTGTTGTTTACTAATGACATCGGCGCTTCTCTACGCGAACGCCTTCTTGCAGGGTATGACTCTTCCAAAACATCGATCGCATTTGTCAACAGATTCATGAACACCTGATTCATGTGTCCAGCGTGACACATTACTGCTGGTAGGTTGCCGTAGTCTCGGATTACTTGGATTTCGGGATGTCCTGATTTGGCTTTCAGGCGATTTTGCAACAGCAGCAAGGTGCTATCAATACCTTCATGAATATCTACTGGCTTTGTGCCGTCCTCATCAAGGCGAGAGAAATTGCGTAAAGATAGGACAATCTGCCGGATACGTTCGGCTCCCATGTCCATAGAATCCAGGATTTTGGGCAAATCTTGCTTGAGAAAGTCTAAATCAATGGCGTAGATTTGTTGGTCAATCTCTGGTTTTGGTGGGCAATCGTTCTGTTGATAAAGGTCTACCAAGTGCAGCAAATCCTTGGTATATTCACGGGCGTGGCTAATATTGCCGTAAATAAAATTGACGGGATTATTGATTTCGTGGGCAATACCTGCAACCAATTGTCCCAAACTGGACATTTTTTCAGCTTGAATCAGTTGTGCTTGGGTTTGTTGAAGTTCTAGCAGCGCTGCTCCTAGTTGCTGGGCTTTGTCTTGGGCTGTTTGGGCAGCGATACGACTTTGGGTGTAAAGTTTAGCTTGGTCAATAGCGATCGCTAGTTGAACTGTAACTGCTTGTAATAATTCTACTTCGCTGTCCAGCCAAGGGCGAAGGCCACTACAAGAACTACAGCTAAATGTGCCAATTTCCCCAGACTGGGTGTGTACGGGGAGTGACATAAAAGCAGTGAAACCGAAATCTTGCAAAAATTGTTGTGCAGTGCAATCGCTCACAGCCTCAACATCATTAATGCGGATGATTTCTCTGTTCAAAGTTTTGGCTGCGATTAGTTCTATTTCTGCATTAGTTGCTTCTTGCTGGTTAAGCAAACTGGGGAAAAAGGAACTTTTCGCCTCATATACTCTCTCCCAGTAAGGTAAATCAGTGTCTTGCCGATACCAAAAAAAGGCGCAGCGATCGATTTGGAATAAGTTGCGGATCTCCTGCACTGCGGTTTCCACAATGTAATTGAGATCCAAGGAAGCTCGAATCTGGTTAGAAAGACGATTGAGTAGGGCTTCCCGTTGGGCACTTTCTCTTAATGCAACTTCTGCTTGTTTGCGCTCAGTGGTGTCATGGCAAATACCAACAAAGTTTAAAACATTACCATTAGCATCTTTAATAACAGATGAGTTGCTTGTATGCCATCGCCAACTACCATTTTTGTGTTTTACCCGATATTCTATTGCGTCTTGTTTCTCGCTTGTTGTCAAAATTCTTTGAAAATAATTGGCACAAATATGCACATCGTCAGGATGTACAAAGGGAACAAAGGATTTGCCTTCAACTTCTGCAACCTCATGCCCAAAAATCTCAGTCCAGTTAGGAGAAACGTAAGAAAATATCCCTTCAAGTGTCAGGGCGAAAATAATGTTATTGGCGTTTTCGACAATGCTGCGAAACTTGTTATCGCCTTCTATGAATGCTGCTTGGATGTTGTCGCTGGTTTGGCGGACAAGAATTATGATTTGCTGGTCTGGTAATGGTAATAACCTAGCTTCAAAATTATTTTTACCTTCTGGTAGCGCTAAGGTATATTCAAAACTGACTTCATATTGAGTTTCAAGTACTTGATTTATTGCTTGATGGAAGCGATCGCTTACAGCAGTCGGTAAGCATTCTCGCAAACTCTTGCCCTGACACTCCCCTAGTGGAATATCCAGACTCTCCATCAATCCTTGCTTGTAATCCAGAATACTTCCATCAGCATCAAGACGAAAGTACAAATCAGGAAGCACTTGCAAAATTGCTGCAAATTCTGATGTTTTTTGGCGTAACTGTGCTTCAACTGCTTGGCGTTTAGTAATTTCAGCTTGCAGTTGCTCTAATGCTTTTGTTAATTCTGTTGCCCGTTTTTTTTCTGCAATTTTACGTAAGTCACTAGAAAAATTTGTAGATGGTGAACAGATATCTGTTAGGGAAGGTTCACTTATCCCTATCGGCACTTCTGTTAGATCGATACAATAACCTATGTAACCGACAAAGCTACCATCTGCCGCAAATCGTGGCGCGGCTGTATCTAAAATCCAGCGATATTCGCCGTCAGTTCCACGCAGGCGATATTGTCTCTGGAAAGAATCATGCATCGCAAATGCTTTCAGATAGATATCTTCACATCGCTGTCTATCTTCTGGATGGACGCTGCCAGTCCAAATATTGCCTATTTCCTCTTCTCGCGCAGATGCAGACGCGGCTGTTGTTAGATGTGTTCGAGTAAATTTCAGCCAATTAGAATTGAAGTAACAGTACAGTGCATTGCATCCAGACATCCAAATCATCAGAGGAGCAATATCCGCCTGCTGACAAAATACTTTTTCATCCTGTTGTATTTCTTCCTCTTCAACTATGATTTGTTTAACGTAGCTCTGCACCTTTTTAGAAAACACTTTTGCCTGCCTGCTCTGCCTAAATTATTAAGGTAATATGCTGAAAATACAATTTCTTAATACATGGATATAATCTTGTTTATGCCAACCTGTTAACGATTTTAATACGTTATTTATTTTTATATATGCAGCAATTCCTCTTTTGCTGTAAATAAATTGAAAAAAAGCTGAAGTTATCATTAAGATTAATTTCAGCATTTTGTGTGAAATTTAAACTATCTATATATCAGGGAGCTTGTTTAATTTTGTTTATTTTTGAAGTCAATGAGAAATTCATCTTCGCTATGTAATTGCATTGCTCAAAAACCTGATTTAGCTTTACGGAAACTATATGATTCTCTGCAAGGCATTTACATCTTTATCATAAATTCACAATAATCAAGAATTTCATCCAAAATAAATATTGATTTTTTATCAAGAAGAATTCAGCATGAATTAAAATCTGGCTGATGGATCTATCTTGCTTAAAATAATGGAGTATAAAAGAGTTTGAGAGCCACATCTGTATTCAGCAGCTTTTATCGAGTTAGGAGTATAAAAACCAACCCTATTTATTTGTAATTTTGGATAATGATGAATGTATAGTTTTTTATTTTTCCCAACAAACCCAATTTTTCAAAATTGTCTTGACTAGTCAAAATGCCTTATATAGCAATCCTATTTGAGTGATGATAAATCTAGGTGATGACGAGCTGTCTCTCTACGAAACACTACATGTAGCTTGCTTCCTCGTAGGGTACGCGCAGCATCTTGTAGAAAAGTACGCCAATAAAAAGAGAACAAATCTCACGAATGATTTAGGATTGCTATAGCAAAATCGCAAATTAAATGAGAGAAATGCTAAATGTGATATCAACTGGTTGCAACAATTGCTGGTAATTGCATTTTATATGTTATAAAGCTCACAGAAATTAATGTTAGGCGGAAACTACTTTATGGAACCAGATAAACTGGGCCGTTTTAAGGAGTACGGCGAATTCATCCTCCGAAAGATAGATTCTGTGCCCCAGTACCCTTCTAAACAAGAAGATTGGGTTCCAGCTAGTCTTGATGACTGTCTTCTTCGTTTGCGATCGGCTGCCCAGAAAACTGTAGACCTGGCAACTTCGCCTGTCAAAATTGGGGTGATGGGAGAATTTAGTAGTGGAAAAACCTTACTTTTAGGCAGTCTAATTGGATATGCAGATGGTTTGCCAGTCAGTGAAAACCCTACTACAGGTAATGTTACTGCCATACACATTATCCCACAAGATGACTTTGCCACTACACAATTAAGTAACTTTACGGTAGAGTATCTTTCTCATGAAGGAGTACATGAGTGTCTACGTTTCATGCTAGGGGAAGCCAATAAACGAACAACAGCAGCAGGGCTTCCTCCAATACCAGTATCGAAACTCAACTCTGGCACAGATATTATTAGCTGGTGTGAAGAAGCATGGAATAGCAGTAACAATTTAGATCTGCGTTATTTACTTCGGGAGTTGGTACTATTCCTACGGGCTTATCAAGCTTATGGGGAAGTTATGTGTGGTGGACACTACCAAATTGATGCTACCACCGCTCGTGAGGGGCTACAGCTGGTCGAGCAGCCAATGGCAATCCAAACTCTGAAATTTGAGGATCTACCCCCAGCGCACATCCGATTACCGAGTCCACCCCAGAGGCTACCAACAAAGTTATTGCAAAACAGTTTCCCACTCATCCGCCGCGTAGATATCGATGTGAAAATCTCACGGGAAATTTGGGATTTTGCAGATGCAGCTAAATTTATTCTCATCGACTTTCCGGGATTAGGGGCTGCTAATTCGGGGGCTAGGGATACCTTTTTGTCACTGCGGGAATTGGCAGAAGTACAGACAATTTTGGTATTGCTAAATGGTAAATCTCCTGGGAGCGATCGCGCCAATAAAATCTTCACGATGATGCAACAGCAGCGACCGGGACAAGACCTGAAAGACTTAATTCTCGTTGGTGTGGGTCGCTTCGATCAACTACCTCTAGATAGCGAGGGTGGCGAAAGAGAACTTGACCAACTGATTGAAGATAGGGATTTACAAGAGGAAACCGTTTTCCAAAAACTCAAAGTTCTGCAAACTACCATTGACGGTGCAGAAGCGTTTACAACCCAAAAAGACCGCATCGTTTTACTATCGCCACTGTTGGGATTAGCTGAATTGGCAAAACGTTCTACTACAGTGAAAGCAGGCTCATCAGAGTTTTTGGCTAACTTAGACTATCCTGATTATCTAGATCGGTCTAAACGGCTACAAGATAAATGGGAGCGCTTAAGTAAACATCTCTTAGAATCTGACACCCGTAGCTATTTGGGCAGACAGTTGGGTTACTTTAGTCAAGATGGGGGACTTAATAAGCTGCGGGAATTGATTCAAACCCACGTAGCGACTCATGGTCTGAAGCAACTCTATGAAGATACTAAAAGAGCTGCTGATGTGGTGAGTCAGCAACAAGATCATTTAAAGGACATCATAGATGAAATTCACGAGCAAGGTATCCCTACAGGCGATAGTCCTGCTTTTATCGAATTGCGTTTTTTGGTCGAAAGCTTAGATAAAATCTACAGAAATTTTCAAAAAGATATCGGCAAAGAACCACTTAAAGATCGGCGCGGTGTTGTTGTCAGCGATGTAGTTAAAGACGAACTCACCTTTAGAATCCTCAATTGGAACCAGTGGACTTTACTCTTCAACAAAGCCAATAATGGAGCGATCGCTCTGGCAGAATCTAAAGGTGCAGCTGGAAAATTATTTGATCGGGGAAATCGTCTAAATAGTTCCCTTCCAACTAAAAGCGATGATTTTTATCCAGTCTTTGAGAAAACCGTTAAAGAAGTAGAAGATTTTGCCCGCGATCGCATTCATCAAGCCGTGGTAGATTTATTAAATCAATTATCGAATTATATCGCCCCAGAACGCGAACAATTGCAGGCATTTTTTCACCCAGAAATGGAACAAGAAATCGAAGATAAATTTGGTTTTGAAGATGCCGATCTCTTTTATAAATTATTACTAGGATGCGAGCCTAATGAGTGGAAAGAAGCAATCATCTCTGAAATCAGTAGTAAAGACAAAACCGTTGCACCCGAAATTATCTTTCCTTTAGCACGTCAAGACGATAAACACAATGTTGGTCAAATCTTTGACTGGGCACCAGAGAAAAGCCAAGGCTTACCCAGATCGAGCAATCACCAACTTTTAGTACTACGACTGCGAGATGAAATTACTGCTAGTGCCAGCCTCCATCTTGTGCAGTATGTTAGCGAAGTTAATCAGCAAATTAATTCCGAATTTGAAGGTATTTTGGATCAAATTATTCCTAGTTTACAAAACCTTTCAAAAAAAGAAACTTTGCTGAGATATCTAGCGGCTGGGGAATTGCCATCTGAAATCCAAATTCCTACTTGGTTGCAGATTATTTCAGAACTTGCTGCTGTTTCTTACTTAGATGATTTGAGATAAGCTAACTCAGAAACTGACTGATTGCGATCGCTACAGTTATGAGGATATATTTGTGAGACGTGATGCGATTTTTTATGCAATTTTTAAGCGTGTCCCAGGATTGTTTTTCGAGTTAGTAGAACAGCCACCAGCCGAAGCTAGTAGCTATCGCTTTGAATCAGTTGAAGTTAAAGAACCAACATTTCGGATTGATGGGGTATTTTTACCTCCAGCTGATGCAACATCTCAGATGATATTTTTTGCTGAGTTACAATTCCAAAAGGATGAGTTACTGTACCATCGCTTTTTCTCAGAGTCGATGCTGTATATGTATCGCAACCCGTCGCTTTATAATGACTGGTACGGAGTAATTATTTTACAGTCTCGCAGCTTGGAACCGGAAAAAACCACTATTCACAGATCGCTACTGAACAGTTCCCAAGTACAACGGATTTATTTAGATGAGTTAGGTAGTCCTGATGAGCAAAGAATAGGTATCAGTTTGATACAGTTAACTATTGCCTCAGATACTCAAATGGTGCAAGAAGCGAAACGTTTAATTGAGCGGGTGCAACAAGAACAGATAACTGTTTTAGCTAAGGAGGAGATAATAGATGTAATCACAACAATTGCTGTTTATAAATTTGCCAACTTAAGTCGTGAAGAGGTAGAAGCAATGTTAGGAGTTAAGTTAGAAGAAACTAGGGTTTATCAAGAAGCCAAACAAGAGGGACGAGAAGAAGGATTAGAAGAAGGAATACAACTAGGACGAGAACAAGCAAAACTTGAAGTTGTACCTCAGTTCTTAGCTCTTGGTATGTCGATGGAAGACGTTGCCAAATTACTTAATTTAACCATCGAACAAGTAAGACTCGCAGCTGAGTAATCACAACAATTACTGGTTATAAATTTGTAAACTTAAGCCGTGAAGAGGTAGAGGCAATGTTTGAAATTAAGTTACAAGAAACTAGGATTTATCGAGAAGCTAAAGAAGAAGGACTAAAACAAGCACTAGAAGAAATACGAGAACTAGGAATACAGCAAGGACTACAACTAGGACGAGAACTAGGACTACAACTAGGAATACAACAAGGACGAGAACTAGCAAAACTTGAACTTATACCTCGGTGTTTAGCTTATGGTATTTCGATAGAAGAGGTTGCGAGGTTACTTCATTTAACTATCGAAGAAATCGAACAAGTAAGACTTGCAACTGAGCAAGAATCTTCAACATAAACTTAGTAACGGCTGCAATTTTCATAGCGATCGCCTAGTTCGGGCTACGCCTACATCCTTTCATATAAAAGCGTAGGCGTAGATATCCCACTAAATAAAAAAGCCGGTGCTAAAGAGAATCAGTGGTACAAGACCAAAGATTCTCTAAATTTGTAATTTTATGGTAAAACATTACAGTTTTTAGCTAGCGATAAAAAAACAACAGAAAGTGATACTCTAATGAACCCTTTCCAACTCAACAAATATAGCGATCAAGAACCAAGCGAAAAACAACAAAGCGAAAAACAACAAAAAAGATTTCCGGGATGGTTTGCTTTAGATTTTGGTACATCGAACTCTACAGTTACACTTTTCGATCCAATTGAAGTACCGATCGCAGAAATTCTACCCAAAGAACAAGAAATGCGGTTGCGTGATCGCTTATCGCAATGGCTAAATTCTCCCGCCTCAGTGGCTTTACCGGATGTCAGTGCTGATGATTGGGAAAAGTTTATCTCAGAAATTAGCAGAAACCTAGAGATAGAACCCAGCCAATTGAGTGAAGTCTTTGAAAGTGACAATAAAGAGCGATTTTTGGAAGCAATTCGCCAAATTGAACTTTCTTTAGGAAATAGCGAGAGATTCCGCCGTGCTGTCAGCAAAAAACTTTACCAAATCTATCATGAGGTGTTCCGCGTCCCTACCCTAGAGTCGCAAAATCTGATCCCAGTTGTGCTGGATATTGATCGCCGCGATACGGAAATTCCCAGCGAGTCGGAAATTTCGTACTTAGGGAACTTAAAACTACGGATGGGAAGGGAAGCTAGAGATAACCGAAAAAAAGCGATCGCTCAAGGTACAAGCAGTTCTTTAAAGGAAATTATCAGCAGGTTTCACCATTCACCCAAACGCTATTTTGGTCAGGAGCGATCGTTTTCAGTTATTTTAGATGGTGAAGAAGAAACAATTACCGCTAACCAGTTAATCCAATCTGCTTGGGCGCATTTAATCGAGTTAACTGAAGACTACCGCCAACACGCACGACGCAGATTTTCTGAAGGAGATTTTTTAACAGCAGTTGTCACCTACCCAACAGTCGCCCCACCAGTTGTTCGTAAGGAAGTTAGGGAATTAGTTGAGCAGTTAGGAATCGATGATGTACAAACTGCTTATGATGAAGCCGTTTCTGTGGCAATATTCTTTTTATGGCGAGAATTTGGTGGTAATCTCAACATTGGGATTGAGTCATTCAAAACCCGTTGTCGCCAAGTAGGAAACAAATGGTCACAAAATGTCCTCGTCTTGGATATTGGTGGCGGAACTACAGACTTAGCTTTAATTGAACTGACTTTAGAAGATAAAACCCCAGCTTTTGCTGATTATGAAGACCGGGGTTTAGGAGGACGTTACTATAAACTTACTCCTAAACTATTAGGTTCATCTGGTCATTTACAGTTAGGTGGTGAGTTAATTACACTGCGAATTTTTAGATTATTAAAAGTTGCGATCGCAGATTTTTTGTTGACATCAGTAACAATAGGTGATATCGAAAACGAAAAGTTAGAAGATTTAATTAACTCTGAATTAAACGAGCGTTTCTTAGAACAAGGCAAATTTAAAACTGGCAGTCTTTTAAAATGTCTAGACAGAGAGAATCCAGAAGGTGATATTGCTTACAAAGATGCCCTAGATACTGCCGAGAAAGTATTGCCCACCCGTTGGCAACAAGCACCCCAACGTTTACAATCTTTTTATATTCTTTGGGATTATGCAGAAGCCGCTAAACTTAAACTTGGACAAAAGCCATCAGTAGAGAATTCTCTATTAACCTTCACACTTTCTGAGCAGCAAATTTCTGAATTGCTCACCCAAAGCACCGTTAAATTACAAGTTAAAGATCCAAATAATATCTGCATCACCCTAGACAACCAGCAATTTGAACGAGCCGCCGCTTCGGGAATTAAAGAAGCGATCGGAATTGCCCAAGGATTAATGGAAAGTCGTTTGCGTCCCGATGATCTCACCAAAGATTCTTGGAATTCCCAAAAAGTTGATTGGTTAATTTTGTCTGGTAAAACTTGTAATTTAGACATAGTGCAGCGCCAAATTTACCAAGAATTTAGCAAGTCTCCATATTTTGTCTGGAATCCAGAACGGATTACCTTTGTACTGGAATTTACCAAGCTAGCCACTTCCGCCGGTGCTTGCTATGCCGAAAAGCTACGAAGATTGAGATTCGATCCAGAAGAGTCCAAAAGCTTGCTGCGTAAGGGAGCCAACCAGCTAGAAATTGATGTCAAAAACCTGTTTTATTATTTACCCTGCAACTTCAAACGCAAAACCCAAAGCAACGATTTACTAACTATATTCAAAGCTGGACAAGAACTCTATCAACTTGCACCTTGGGAAACTGTTGCTAAAGTTCGTACTCATTGGCAAGGCATACAATTGACTAATATTATCTACCGTCAGGATTACGAAGAAGGAGATTTACGACTTTGGGGAAGCTTTGACGGCAAAAACCTCATGAATCAATTGGAAATGCCAGAAGCAGAGTTTCTGAAAAAAATCAAAATCCAGTTTGAAATTGACCAAACCCTCGAATTTAACGTATTGCTTTGTCAAGGAAATCCTCATTATTTAATTGATATTTCTGGCATTGATTTAGAATCGGTAGTTTCAGAAACTTCAGCGCTATTTGCTGATGGTAAATTAAACTGGAATATTGCTGTTGAGGGCTTCAATAAAGACTTAAATGATGGTGATATTGCCGTCAATGTTATTGAGTCAGCAACTGTCGATCAACCAGATGCCTATCATCTTGTATTTGAAGTTGGAAATGATGGTAGCAAAACGTTTCACAAATTTCATTATTTGCGCGATGGGATGACGCAACCAGGAATTGGGTTAATTAGTAATCCCTTACCTCCATTCCCACAAACTGGCCAGCACACCTTCTATGTTTATCAAACAGATGCCCAAACCAACTGCAAAAAATGGATAAGAATTGGCGCACTCAGCAAACCAGATGTAACCACAGATTACCCTTGCCAATATCGTGTAACTATAGATGATCAAGGCATTTTGCGGATGCACGCTGGTGAAGTACCTTACTGGACATCACAAAATCAAGAATGCCTCAAACAAGAAGGATGTGTTTACCGTGCTGAATTAGAATTACAACCTAATGAAGTTGATAAAGAACGCGATCCCTTTTGCGGCATACATTAACTCTTGCATTAAACCTCTGCATTCCTCTGCGCTAACCTTCTCTACGAGACGCTTTGCGAATGCGTTCCTTTGCGTTGAAAAAATTAATATTTTTAAACGAAAAGGCGTGCAGAGGTTTGCCAAATTTAATTTGCTACGAATCACATACAGGTAATATTTGGAGGTGATATTCATGCAGCACTTGCGTCAATTATTAGAGATAGAAAACTCAGAGTTAGCCCAATTACTGCGGTTTAGTTTGTATGGACTAGAGGCTACATTGAATCAGGCTCGTACAGAATTACCACTAGATCCAGGATCTAAAATATGTGATGAGGTGCTGCAAGAACTTCATAACCTCTTACAACCTGCACTCGCACAGCAAAATACTGGTTGGGAAGATGCGCCAGATGAGTTAAAACTAAGTCACCTGCGGGAAGTTTTCGATTCTGACTCAGAACTTAATTATTATTTGGGTAATTCCCAACTGCAAAGTCAAACAGATTCAGATCTATGGAATGAGATTCAACGCAAACTGCTGCGAGTCCCAGAGGATTTAGCTGCATCTTGGCAACAGCGCACCTTAGATTTGGCTCAACAAGTTGGTGCGATCGCAGATAATTCTAACCTCTACCAACTTCCCTTTATCCGCGATGAAATTATCTACCCCGGTCTTAGTGGTACTGTTCAAACCCAAGGATTAAATTTGTATCAACAAGCACTTTCAAATTCTCAAATTCCCCAAGGTAATGTATCCGATTTACCAGCGGCATTCCTATTTTTATATATGAATTTTATCGAAATAGACCCAGATTTACATCATGCTTTAAAGAGCGTTTTTAGCTTCGATGTCATTTCCTTACACTCCAAACCAGAACAGCGCGATCAATATATTGATGCTTTAAGCGATCGCTTCCAACGCACCCAAAAAGCTGAGAAAAACACTG
The DNA here is from genome assembly GCF_034531255.1 of Nostoc sp. ChiQUE01b. Taxonomy (NCBI): domain Bacteria; kingdom Bacillati; phylum Cyanobacteriota; class Cyanophyceae; order Nostocales; family Nostocaceae; genus Nostoc; species Nostoc sp. ChiQUE01b. The sequence goes on from NZ_JAVRBM010000031.1 coordinate 22,411, forward strand.
ATCCCCTGTCAATTCTCCGTGCTTGGATTGACATGGATGAGGCTATACATTCTTTAGTATTCGTACCACCGGCTGAACGTTATTCTTGGTGGGGAAAGCTACAACATGAATCACGGCGCATTCTGAAGAAAGTCGCTGATGAAGCTATTAATGCAGGTAATGAAGTGCGAATTCGCCAATTATCGGGACTTTATGCAGATATCTGTGCTGTATCCAAAGATGACTTACAACTAGACTGTGGTGGTATTCCTGGCGAAGTCTTAACTTGTCTTCGGGTATATGCGCGAATTAATCAGGAAGAATCTCCAGGTCGTGTAATATTTCGCTCATCACGCTAATACCGCAAGGCGGAAGTCAAAAGTTAACACTGAGCGCAAAAACCGTTAGAGTGGACAAGGCTTCAGTCTTGCCTACTCTACTCGGCTATGCTTGCTCCAATCCTTAGTCTGATATTCGATTCCATGTAGGAGCGATTAACTGCCCGGCCAATCCTCCTTTTTGACCAATCGCAAAAACCTGGGTTGCTAGGAGTATTCTTCCTTTTTTCTCAGTCTCGGAGATTATAAAATTATATGTAACCGTGCCGGTAGAAAAAGGGATCGTAGCAACACCTGTACCATTTGTTGCCACCGAATAAGTTCCATTCGCCACCGGGGGAAGATCATTAATGTTTCTAGAACAATTAGGAATAGGATTGCCACACGGTAAGTTCGCTATCAAGTCCACAGTTAGTCCACCTTTTCCATCGAAGGTTATCGGCCCTAAGCTGGCAACATTAGCACTGTTGTTGACATAGGCGTAATTTCCCTGAATACTGGACTTTGTGAAAGTCTGATCGCTGGCCATAGCAGACTGAGCAGTGTAGATACCCAGTATCACCAGAATTACCGCCAGTACCTTGAAAATATTCCTCATTTGAGTAGATTTATTTTGCATTTTTCTTGCTTCGCTCTAACAACTAAAAATTGAGATTCCCCCGCTTGGGGCATGACACAAAAGCTTAAAGACTAGCTCAAGCGCAACTGCTACATGAAACGGTTAGCTCTTTTGGCTGCTGTCAGATGTCAGTTGCAACAAAGTGTTGTTCTGGCTGGGATAAATATTAGGATTTCCCACGAGTCAGATTTTGTAGCAGCCAGCCAAACTATATTATTAGACTAGTTTTATCGGTCTAATACTCCTAATTCGGATGATTAGACAGAAAAATCGCACCTTAACATTTCAAAATAGGCAATTACACTGGATTAGTGAAAACACTACCACCATTAAATGGATTAGACTGCAAAATTCCGTATTTCTTCCAATTGATATGACTGACTGGATATTACACATCAAGTAATCAGGTGTAAAGGTATGTTGAACTGTCCGCTCACTCAATAATGAAGTAGAAAATCATGATTATGAGCATTGAGTGCTACTAGTAAGTTCAGTAGAAATGAAAATCGATAAATATGTAGTGTAGGTGTATCAACAATGTCAGTTCATAAGATTAAAAAGATAGATTCAGACTATTTTACAGATAGTTGAATTGTCTTTCTTTCTAAATCTTTGAATAATTAAATATATTTTAAGCCATAAAAATTACTTTTATGCTCAAAAGTCCTCTCCGATATCCTGGTGGTAAGTCAAAAGCAATAAATCAAATAGTTGAATATTTACCAGAAAGCTTTTCGGAATTTCGAGAACCTTTTGTGGGTGGTGGTTCTGTATTCATTTATTTACGACAAAAGTTTCCTAATCTCAAAATTTGGATTAACGATTTAAACTGCGAACTCTTCTTATTTTGGAAAGTTGCTCAATCCAATCTAGCTCAGTTAGTTAAAGAAATTCGCCATGTTAAAGTAAAGTATACAGATGGCAAATTATTGTTTGTAGAATTGACCAGTGTAGATGTCAATAAATTATCTGATTTAGAAAGAGCCGTTCGTTTTTTCGTTCTTAATAGAATTACTTTTAGTGGAACTGTAAAATCAGGTGGTTTTTCCCAAGAAGCTTTTCATAAGCGCTTTACTGATTCTTCAATAGAACGATTAGAAAAGTTGGAAGATATTCTATCAAACAATGTTCAAATTACTAATTTGGATTACAGCCATTTATTAAAAACATCAGGAGAAGATATATTTCTATTTTTAGATCCACCATATTTTAGTGCTACAAAATCAAAGCTATATGGTAAAGATGGTAACTTACACACTTCTTTTGAACATCAGAGATTTGCTGAAATTTTACAACAATGTCATCATCACTGGCTAATTACCTACGACAACTCAACGCAAATTATAGAAAACTTTCAATGGGCTAATATTTTAGAGTGGGAATTACAGTACGGTATGAATAACTATAAACAAAATGGTGCAGCTAAAGGAAAAGAGCTATTCATTACTAACTATAAAGTTCAACGGAATTTAGACAAAATCGCATCTTCTATTGCATAGTCCAGCAACCACGGTACTGCAAACTGCTGCGGTTCTTCAGGTGAATGAGTTCGCTGCCAATCTATGGTTTGCCGCAATGCTTCATTTAAGGGCACAATTTCTTTGTATCCCAATTCTTGACGGATACGAGTTGAGTCTACAAACCAATCTTGATCTGTATTGAGAGACAACTTCCACTCTGATGGGAACTGGCTTTTCGGTACGGTAATCACTTTACCCTGCCATCCTGCTATTTTCCCGACTCTGGTGATGCGTTGAGCTTCGGTAAGTGCTTCTACATCAGCGACATGATAAATGCGATTAGTTGCACGTTCGTTTGTTGCTGCTAGTGCGATCGCATACGCTACATTTTCTACATATAGGTTGTTTGCAGATTAAATAGAGGTAGATGTTTTCAAGATAATATTGTCAATTAAACTGTAAGCTTTTGCTTCTTCGGCACTCATGAAAAAGTCCCGTTCAGAGTCCAGTTCAATCTGCCGTGACGATTTACCAGTATTGGCAGCGAGTATTTTGTTCATTAATTGGCGAAAATACAAAATTTCTTTAGCTGCAATTTCAATATCAGATGCTTTTCCCTGAACCCCTCCTAATGGTTGATGAATCATAATTCGAGCATTTGGTAGAGCATATCTTTTGCCCTTAGTTCCAGCAGCAAGTAAGAACGATCCCATTGAGGCAGCAATACCGATGCAGACAGTACATACTTCTGAACGAATTTGATTCATGGCATCGTAAATAGCCATTCCTGCTGTCACAGAACCTCCAGGACTGTTAATATACAATGTGATATCTTGCTCTGGATCTTCAGCATCAAGAAATAGCATTTGGGCAACGATGAGATTAGCTGTCTCGTCTGTAACTTCATTTCGCAAAAAGATAATTCGCTCTGCAAGTAAGCGTGAATAAATGTCTAATGCTCGCTCCCCTCTTTCTGATTGTTGAATAATCATTGGGATGCTGATTTGAGTTTGAGAATTCATATTTGACTCCAAGTAAGATAAAACATTCATTAAAAACATAGTTTTTAATAAAATAATTAGGCTATTTTTTTGAAAAAATTATGATTTTTATAAATCCTCAAATATTCCCATCTCACCAAGACGAATTGTAATAATTTCAACGGACGTAACTGCTTTGTGAGGCCCATTCTGGGTATGAGCAGGCGTAAACCAAAATGTTCCTGCTTTGCATTCACGTCCAGCAGTTTCGATAGTTCCATTCAGAACATAAACATATTCATCACAAGGATGATAGTGAACTGGAATCACTGTGCCAGCAATCATTTTTAGTCTATGAATTGAACCTTTTGGCACTGGTTCAGCTAATGGCAATAATTTTGTACCTGGAACAGGCTGAAACTCAAACCATGTTTCAGCTTCTGTGTCAACAAAAGTCTGTTTATTCATATTGAATTTTCCAAAAGCTCAATTTAATTTGGCTTGGCTAATGCTCGTCCAACCACAAATGATAATGTATGCCAAGCTTTTAATTTAAATGTAGATATTGACGTGCAATGTGTGAATTTCCACTTTAACTTGTGCAGAGTTTAGCTAAAATTTGCGGTACTTTTTCATGCAAACTGTAGTTCCATCCACCATTAATAAAATAACTAAAAACGATACTATCTAATGCCTCATATCTACCAACTGGTATTGATGAAAATACAGTGCTGCGATTATTTGGTATTACTGTCTGCATCCCTGCCTTGGACTCATGCATAAATTTGCCTTGCCACGGTTGAGAAAGTTCCATTAGTTCATTCAGCTTGATGGCTTTTTGAATCAAACCTTTATGTTCGAGTAGAAGTTTCGTACCCCCAACTACGGGTTGGATTGTCCAGGTAACAACTGAAGGCTGGCACATCATACTGTCTTGCCAAGTAAACGCCAGTCGTCTTGGCTCATCAAGTTCAATTACCTGACAGTCTATGTCTCCCTCCAACCCTGGTAGTGTCGAATGTACAAATCGGAATTTGTGTCCCAAACGCGGCTCAAAGTCGTTTTCCATTAGCCATACTGCCAATGCCTCACGGTTAGTAAGTACCTGCCAAACCCGTTGGGGAGGATAGGGATAGAACACTTCCATATTTAAGTTTCGGAGCATCAATTTTCCTCCAAATAATTGCCAAGGGCATCGAGTTTTTCTTGCCAAAACTGCTCGTAATGAGCAATCCATTCAGATATCTGTTTCAATGGCTCCGGGTTTAGCCGATAGAAACGCTGTCGCCCTGCTTTCCGCATTTGCACTAAGCCTGCTTCGCAAAGAATCTGTAAGTGCTGAGAAATAGCTGGCAAGCTCATGGCAAATGGCTGGGCCAGTTCTTTGACTGGTTGCTCACCACTACGTAACAGATCCAGTAGCGCCCTGCGTGTGGGATCTGCGATCGCCACAAAAACATCGGCACTGGCAGCAGGTCTACTCATTCCTATTAACCATATATTTAAGCAAATGCTTAACTATTTAGATAATACATAAGTAATTGCTTAAATGTCAACTCCTAAGAACAGCAAAAAATTAGGCTTTTAGTTTCCCAAGCTTGGCTGCTACTTTCTCATTTTTCGGTAGGATGGCTCCCATACCTACAAAAACCTTAGCGATGACAACTTCCCCAATCCCTGCTCAAGAATCCTCTGTTAGCTGGTATATTCTGTTGCAACAATTAATAGATGGACAATCATTGTCTCGTACTCAATCTGCTGAATTGATGCAAGGTTGGCTCAGTGAAGCGGTTCCCCCGGAGTTATCAGGGGCTATATTAACAGCGCTGAACTTTAGAGGCATTTCTGCTGAAGAGTTGACTGGTATGGCTGAAGTATTACAATCTCAATGTTCGCCACTCAGCACTCAGCACGGGCTAAACGCCCCGCTTCCGCTAACAGCACTCAGCACTGTAATAGATACCTGTGGCACTGGTGGAGATGGGTCATCAACCTTTAATATTTCTACAGCAGTTGCTTTTGTTGCCGCTGCATCTGGCATACCCGTTGCTAAACACGGCAATCGTTCAGCTTCAAGTCTCACAGGAAGTGCAGACGTATTAGAAGCCTTGGGTGTAAACTTAAGTGCATCCAGTGAAAAGGTGCAAGCTGCACTACAAGAGGTGGGGATCACTTTCTTGTTTGCCCCTGGTTGGCATCCAGCACTCAAGGCGGTTGCGTCATTACGGCGGACTTTGAAAGTGCGAACAATCTTTAATTTGCTCGGGCCGTTGGTAAATCCCTTGCGTCCAACTGGGCAGGTAGTGGGTTTATTTACTCCTAAGCTTTTGGCAACAGTTGCCGAAGCTTTACAGAATTTGGGTAAGGAAAAGGCGATTGTGCTGCACGGGCGAGAAAAACTTGATGAGGCGGGGTTGGGAGATTTAACTGACTTGGCGGTGTTATCGGCGGGAGAAGTACAGTTAACTACGATTAATCCCCTAGATTTGGATTTAACGCCTGCTTCCATAGGTATGCTTCGGGGTGGAGATGTCCAAGAGAATGTACTGATTCTCAAGGCTGTACTTCAAGGTAAGGGAACTCGGGCGCAACAAGATGCAGTTGCCTTAAATGCGTCGTTGGCACTGCAAGTAGCGGGTACGATCGCTTTCCTCGATCACGCCCAAGGGATTAAAATCGCTAGGGATATCCTACAAAGTGGGGCAGCTTGGACGAAGTTGGAGCAGTTAGTTGAGTTTCTGAGGAATTGATTTGCGATCGCAATTGCGGGCGAAACTCTACCACATTACGCTTAATGGTGACATCATAATTACCAAAAAAGTCATGTCCTAGAAGTCCAGTTTCTAGTTCCGCACCTGCGATCGCTACTGGTATTTTTTTTACTATTACCCCGCCAACGGCCATCGAATTAACATAGCCCACAGGAAATTCTACAGCTCTGGAACTTGCGGTGTTTGCCTTGGCTTTTCCTACTGTGACGATTCCCAAAGCATCGGCCATCTCTTGGGTGATGACAGTACCACTTGCTCCGGTATCGACAATCATCTCAAATTCTTGCTGACCATTGAAAGTGACTTCCACAATTGGCGTACCACCAATTCGCCTTTTTATCGGCGCTGTAAATACTGCTTCAGCGGGAATCACCACTGCTGATGACGGCAAACTTGGCTCTGGTGATAACGGTTTTGTTTCTCGTGGAGGTAAGGTGAACTTTGGTATGGTTTCTCTCTGGGGAACAACAACTACTATTTTATGAGGTACTCTAACTGCAACAGGGCGAGGATTAACTTGCTGTTGGGCATATTTGATTTGCTGCCGATATTCAGTAATTTTGGTTTGAGCGATCGCAAATTCTGGGCTTTGTGGCCGGACTCTTTGCATTAGCGCGATCGCCTCCTGGTACTGACTCGCCACTAATTTCCAATCATCTGGAGATTGAGCAGATTGGCTAATACTCCAAGCGCCAACAGCTTTGTCTCGTCCGATTTCAAAAAGACTTGGTTCACTTTCAAATGGATCTACTAGCGGCTGCGCTTCTGGGGTAGCTGCTGGTCTTACTGGTTCAACGCTAGGCTTGACTGGTGCTAGATCCCCAATTGGCGTAGGTTGCTCATCGCCACCAGTAGCGGTGTTCAGTTTGTCTTCACTACAGGCAACGCATAAAACCGCTAGAGCGCTTGATACAAAAATTAGGGTTGCACGGGATAAAAAAGACTGAAGCATAATTAATTTTAACTGCCCAAGCTTTGCCAAATCCACTCCCGTTACTTTAATTCCCTTTTAATTTTAATTAACTATCTTAAAACCTCCCAATTGCTCAACTTATGGGATAATTAACAATTGCAGTATTGGGGAATAGGGAATGGGGAGGAGTTTTCCCAATGCCCACTTGCCCTGAGCGAACGCGAACAGCGTCTCGTAGAGAAGCCGAAGGGATGCCCAATCTCCATTACCCCTTATCCCCAGAGGGGGCCCCACCTTCCCCACTCCCCATTACCCCTTATCCCCAGAGGGGGCCCCACCTTCCCCACTCCCCACTCCCCAATTTACTATGCCCCTGACTGACTCAATACCAGCTTTACTTGTCCTAGCAGATGGAACCACTTATCGCGGTTGGTCTTTTGGTGCGACGGGAACTGCGATCGGAGAAGTGGTGTTCAACACTGGCATCACGGGCTATCAAGAAGTCTTGACTGACCCTAGTTACCGCGGTCAGATTGTGATTTTTACCTATCCTGAATTGGGGAATACTGGTGTCAATCTTGAAGATGAAGAATCAGATGGGCCCCAAGTGCGGGGTGCGATCGCCCGCAATATTTGTCACCGTCCGAGTAACTGGCGATCGACACAATCTTTACCTGACTACCTTAAACAAAACCAAATACCAGGAATTTACGGCATCGATACTCGCGCCCTCACCCGCAAAATCCGGATGTTTGGAGCGATGAATGGTGGCATTTCTACAACCATTCTTGATGAAGCGGAATTGCTAGAGCAGGTACTAACGGCTCCCAACATGGCAGGATTGAATTTAGTTTGTGAAGTCACCACCGCAACGGCTTATGAATGGTCTGATCCCACAATTCCAGCTTGGGAATTCAACTCTGAGGCTGCGGAAAATCTTGGGGAAGCTTTTACTGTTGTTGCCCTTGACTTTGGCGTAAAACGTAATATTTTGCGTCGCTTAGTAAGTTATGGTTGCCGAGTAATTGTTGTACCCGCTGATACACCACCAGAGGAAATTCTCAAATACAATCCAGATGGTGTGTTTCTTTCTAATGGGCCTGGCGACCCTGCTACTGTCACCGAAGGGATTGCAACTGCCAAAGCACTCCTGTTAAGTGAAAAACCCATCTTTGGTATTTGTATGGGACACCAAATTTTAGGTCATGCACTAGGGGCAGAAACCTATAAACTCAAATTTGGTCATCGTGGTTTGAATCAGCCTGCTGGCTTACAACAACGGGTAGAAATTACCAGCCAAAACCATAGTTTTGCTATTGACCCAGATTCTTTACCTACAGCACTTGTAGAAATTAGCCACCTAAACTTAAACGATCGCACCGTTGCCGGAGTACGTCACAAATCTCTACCTGTGTTCTCCGTACAGTATCACCCAGAAGCTAGTCCTGGCCCACACGATGCTGATTACTTGTTTGAGCAATTTGTTCAAGCCATGCGAACAGCACGTCAATCTGTGGCAGAGGTGAGGTAAAAATAGGGAATGGGGACTGGGGACTGGGGAATGGGGAATGGGGAATGGGGAATAGGGAATAGGGAATAGGAAATAAGATTAAAAATACTATTTTCTTCCAATCCCCAGTCGCCAGTACCCAATGCCCTATTTCAACAGATTGTAGACAACTTGCCCAAAAACCATCTATACTTGAGCGTTCACTTTAACTCATGAGGAGGGAATTATTGCTGAGCCACTGAATCTAACCGTTAGCCTGAGGGGCACTCGTGAAGTCCGGGATAACTGTCAGCTATTCCGCCTCACAGGTTTGTTAGATGCTTTTTCTGAGCCGACATTTCGCAAGACACTTGGCAGCAAGATAGACGAGGGTCCTAAGCACATTATTTTGGATCTCTCACAAATTGACTTTGTTGATAGCTCTGGCTTGGGTGCTCTGGTGCAGCTAGCCAAGCAGGCTCAAACTGCTGATGGCACTTTGCAAATTGTCACGAATGCCCGCGTAACTCAAACGGTCAAGCTTGTTCGCCTAGAGAAGTTTCTCTCCCTGCAAAAATCAGTTGAAGACGCTCTAGAAAACGTCAAGTAGTCTTGATTGCTCGACCTGAGAGGTAAATTTAGCTATCCAGATTCAATATCGGATAGCTTAATTTTTAAAACTTCTGGCAGAAAACCTCTCTTCTTGTGGGCTACCGTGTATACACAAGTCGAGTTGGCAATCAAATCAACGAAAAACAACGGAAAATTATTTTTAAAATCCTTGATTTTCCGTTAGGACTCTATCAATAACCTGACACTATTGATAATCAGTTCCCTTAACTCAAAACCTTGCCTACCAAGGCTTATATCTTACCAGGCAATGATTTTAGGACTTGTGTATACACCGTAGCTCCTTGTGGGAGAGGCATCAAGCCAGTTAAGCTATTATGTTTAAACCTGAGTAATAACTAAAGATATAGACACCCAACTCTTGGGTATCTAATCGGTCGCTACAATATTTGATAAATAATCAAGTCTGAGATATTTGTAAGAAATACAAAGTCAGCAGATTTGTTTATAGATAGACTTGACTTAATACTGTATAGTTGAAAGTTGTGGTTTACTCAGCAAGGATGGCAATGCTACCAAGTAAAAGGGTGAATTTGATTTTAAAATTTTACCCTATCTTAGGTGCAGACCACAAGAAGTAGGCGAAATTTGGTTTTATAGATGTTGACATCAGGGTGATTTAAAATGCCAACTCTCAATCAAAAAGATGAAATTAGGAAGTAATTTTGATAGTATTGATTATGCTAAGTATACTATCACGCCATACTTCAGAAAAATCAGTCTTTGCGAAGAATGCCTGCCAAATGTAGCCCGTTAAGGAATGATTTATTTGTGAAGTCACAGGAGGAAGAGCTATTAAATGGACAAGATGAAACTCCCATACAGAGTTTGTCTTGGACTGAAGCACTCTTGGCAACCACAGGGCCATTCCAACAAATTTATCTCTCACAAGTGCAACAGATTTCTCCTAGTGCTTTAGCATATTTAGGGGATGCAATTTATGAGTTGTATGTTAGAATGTCCTATCTGCTGCCATTGCAGCGGTCAGGAATTTACCATCGTCTGGTAGTGGAGCAGGTAAGAGCGGAAACACAAGCGCTACATTTGCGATCGCTGATTCCTCATCTCAGGGATACCGAATTAGAAATTGTCCGACGGGGTAGAAACGCCGCAACAGGACGCCCTAAGCGACTTAATCCCGAAATTTATCAACAGGCAACTAGTCTAGAAACTTTAATAGGCTACTTATATATCACCGATTACCAACGTCTAACCGAACTGTTGCAAATACTTCATCTAGAAAAAGAGTGAAAACTCAATTTCGCAGTAGCCACAACACTAGATTAGGTTCAAAAAATTGAGGGAATCGGAAGATCAACCATACGCTATATCCATAACTCAAATGCAGAATAAACCCAGAAAAGTCAAGACTTCTAGCGAACCCAATCGGGGACAACCCGTAAAAATTAAAGGTAAGCGTGTTGTTACTAATCCGACTCGCAATCCCAGAAAAGTAGATAGTAACCCTATCTCTGTTGCGAATCCGACTCGCAATCCCAGAAAAGTAGATAGTAACCCTATCTCTGTTACGAATCCGACTCGCAATCCCAGAAAAGTAGATAGTAACCCTGTCTCTGTTGCGAATCCAACTCGCAATCCCAGAAAAGTAGATAGCAACCCTATCTCTGTTGCGAATCCGGCTCGCAATCCCCGGAAAATAGATAGCAACTCCCGACAACGAAATAGCAACTTCTCCCAGCCGTCTGTGTCAACACAATCGACAGAAGAAGATAGCGATCTCATCTACGGTCGTCATCCCGTGTTGAGTGCATTGCAAAATCAGCGCAATCTCAATCGTCTCTGGATTACTACCCGTCTGCGGTACGATCCCAGCTTTCACCATTTCCTCTTGCAAGCAAAGGAAAATGGCACAGTTATTGATGAGGTTGAACCCAAGCGTTTAGACCATCTCACTAATGGGGCTAATCACCAAGGTGTGGCAGCACAAATTGCTCCCTACGCTTACATCGAATTGCCCGATCTAATTGAGCAGTGCAAATCTGTAACCGATGCTGTAATTGTTGTAGCTGACGGAATTACCGATCCCCACAACTTGGGAGCAATTATTCGCACTGCCGAAGCAATAGGCGCTCAAGGATTGGTGATTCCTCAAAGAAGGGCATCTGGGATCACTTCTACTGTAATGAAAGTGGCAGCAGGCGCTTTAGAAAATTTTGCTGTAGCTAGAGTTGTCAACCTCAGCCGTTCCTTAGAAGAATTAAAGGAAGCTGGCTTTTGGATTTACGGCACTGCTGCAAGTGGCAGCGAACCTTTGCATACAGTCAATTTCACTGGCCCAATCGTTTTGGTAATCGGCTCAGAAGGTGAAGGTCTGAGTATGTTAACTCAACGCTCCTGTGATTTTTTAGTATCGATTCCTCTACAGGGTAAAACTCCCAGCCTGAATGCTTCTGTAGCAGCGGGTATGGCGCTTTATGAGATTTATCGCCAGCGATCGCTAAATACGCTGCACTTAGATAAATTGCAAAAAATCTCTTTGAAAAAATAACAGTAACAGAGTATAAAGAAATGTAAAAGATAATAAAGCAGCATATCGTTTAACACCTTGTAGACGTTTATAAATCGGCTAAAACCATGAAAACCATTTGGCATAACCTCAAGGAAGTGTTAATTAACACATTCGACTACATCGGCTTGGCTTGGTGGGTAGAGATTGTGACGCAGAATCCCCGTTGCACGTATTACTTCGGGCCATTTCTAAGTTCTTCTGAGGCAACATTAGCAAGCAAAGGATACATAGAAGATTTGGAGATCGAAGGAGCGCAGGGAATTATTGTGAATGTCAAGCGTTGCAAACCTAATAACTTAACAATTGCTGACGACTTGGGGGAAAGATTTGACCGCAAAGTACAGCCTGCCTTTGGCGGTCAAATTTAAGTTAGGCCAGAGAATGAAAAGGATACTCTGATGCAAAGACGTAAAGACATAGAAAATCCTTTTACCAGGGGTTATTGCGTCTTTTTCACTGATCGCGTCACCACATCTTTCCTCTCCTTTTCTTCTTCGTCAATAGTCAAAATTTTTTTACATATTAACAGTTTCGCGTAATTCCCCATCCCTCTAGAGGGTGGGGATGTAAGCGAGTCAAAAACGAAACGCCCTCTCATGGAAAGCACACAGTACAGGCGATAATGGTTATTTAGACTATTGACTACCAATTACCTGCGGATGAACTTCGAGCCAATGGTCAATATCATTTAGCACCTGCTGGGGAACTTCCCACGGAAAAAGATGGGCAGTGTTGGAATAGCACTGCCATTGAGAATTATTGAGGTGTTGGGCAGTTTGGAAGCTGGAATCAGATGTGATGTGGCGGTCTTGTTCACCAGCAAGTACTAAACTGGGACATTGTATTTGTTGTAAATCTAGAACCCGATTGTATCCTGATTGAATTGCACTATAGAGGGCGCGAGTAGCAGCACCAGAGGTTTGCAAATAAGCTGGTACTGCTTCCTTGGCGATGTAATTGTAAGTAATAGATGTATGTTGTTGGATTAGGTAGCGGAAAAGCGATCGCTTACCAAAAGTTTCAATATTCCATTGCCAACTCGGTTTTATATAGTTCAATAGGGCAGCAACGCCAGTATATAAATTATCTTGCCAAGTGATCAGAGGATGACTGCCACGGGGTTTTGCAGCTGTCGCCACTAATATCAGCCCAGTAACGCGCTCTGGCAAACCCAATGCCATCTCCATTGCCAGAATGCCTCCAAGTGACCATCCCAATATTAAGCACTTTTCAATCTGCAGACGGTCTAGAAGCGCTTCTAAATCAATCAAATGGTCATTCATGTCAAAATTGCCGTTGTAGCGACTTTTGCCGTATCCACGTAAATCAGGGGCAAAAGTTTTGTAGCGTTTTGATAAATGATTGGTAAAGACAGAAAGACTACGACCAGTACCAGGATGACCATGTAAGCCCAAAATTGGGAATCCTTCACCTTGGGTGTAAACATTGAGACGTGCAGCAGTTGTGGTGTGGCGATCGCTCATTACCAGCCGTTCTCCTGTCTACCGAACAAATGTTCTAAAATACGTTGATTTTCAATTCTCAACCATCTAATTTCCGACCTGATTTCTCTGAGTTCAGTAACAATCGCTTTAAAGTTACATACCTGCAACAAGGAATTTACGGTTGAGCGTAGTTGGGTAATCGCGCATCTATCCACTTCTATAGTTACCATATTCGCTTCAGCCCTTTGTGCTGTCTTTTCTAGGATTGCTTCAATCCGCTTTGGCCACTATATCCTAAAAGAATATGTGCTATGCATTACTGCCAACTGCATTGATCGCAGCTTCCAGGGCGATCGCTACATGAGTCCAATGAGTCCCACCCTGGCAATAAACCACATACGGCGATCGCATTGGCCCATCTGCTGATAATTCCAAAGTACTCCCTTCAATAAACGTCCCCCCAGCCATCACCACCTGGCTCTCATACCCCGGCATATCATCTGGAACAGGGTCTAAGTAGGAACCGATCGGAGAATGCTGTTGTATGGCTTTACAAAAAGCAATTAGCTTTTCGGCAGAACCGAGTTTAATTGCCTGAATTACATCTCCACGAGGAACTAGGGGAGCGGGATTTACTGGATAACCGAGTTGATCAAATACATAACCCGTAAGATAAGTCCCTTTCATCGCCTCTCCTACCATCTGCGGCGCCAGAAATAAGCCTTGGAACAGCAGGCGATTTTGGTCAAAAGTAGCGCCCCCATAACTACCAATACCGGGAGCAGTGAGGCGACAGGCGGATGCTTCCACTAAGTCGGCGCGACCGGCGACATAACCACCAGCGCTGACAATAGTGCCACCAGGATTTTTAATCAATGACCCTGCCATTAAATCAGCACCTACGGCTGTGGGTTCCCTGGTTTCAATAAATTCGCCGTAGCAGTTATCTACAAAGCAAACGGTGTTTGGGTTTTGCTGTTTGACTAAGTGGACGATTTTTTCAATATCAGCAATTGATAAACTAGGACGCCAAGAATAGCCACAAGAACGCTGAATTAACACTAAACGAGTGTTTTGGGTCACACTAGTAGTTAAAGCTTGCCAATCTATAGTATTTTCGGGGGTTAGCTCCAATTGGCGGTAATTTATGCCAAACTCGATCAGGGAACCTTGACCTTGACCCCGTAAACCAATGACTTCTTCAAGTGTATCGTAAGGAGAACCGACCACTGCTAACATTTCATCTCCAGGACGGAGAACACCAAACAAAGCACAGGCGATCGCATGAGTTCCCGAAACGAACTGCACTCGCACGGCCGCAGCTTCGGCATCCATAACTTCGGCAAAAACTTTATCTAAAGTTTCTCGTCCTAAATCATCGTGACCATAGCCACTTACACCAGCAAAGTGGTGTGCGCCTACACGGTGATTACGAAAAGCATCCAGCACTCGTTTTAGATTATGCTTGACCTGAGTGTCAATTCCAGAAAAAATTTCTAACAGTGCATGTTCTGCTTGCCGCAGCTGTTCTAAGCTGTTCATCAGTTCCTCGTTCAAAAAAAATTATAGATATGCGGATTTTGCGATCGCGCTGTTCTTAGGCTAGAAAATTAAAATTCAGGTTACTGCATGACAATTGCTACTTCAACCAAACCTCAAATTAACTGGGTTAACACTCTGTTTTTCATTGGACTGCACATCGGCGCTTTATTTGCCTTTGTTCCTGGTAACTTTAGCTGGACGGCAGTTGGTGTGGGTTTATTGCTGTACTGGATAACAGGTGGTTTAGGAGTTACTCTAGGATTTCACCGCCTTGTCACCCACCGCAGTTTTCAAACTCCCAAGTGGCTAGAGTATCTTCTGGTTTTCTTTGGGACACTCTCGTGTCAAGGAGGCCCAATTGAGTGGATCGGGACACATCGCATTCATCATTTACACTCGGATACTGATGCCGATCCCCATGATTCTAATAAAGGCTTCTGGTGGAGCCACATGGATTGGCTGATTCACTACTGTCCCGCTCACGCTGATGTTCCTCGTTTCACCAAAGACATTGCCGAAGACCCAGTTTATCAGTTTTTAGAAAAATATTTCATTTTGATCCAGGTTGCTCTAGGTGTACTGCTTTTGCTTCTGGGTGGCTGGCCCTTTGTGATTTGGGGGATTTTTGTTCGCATTGTCTGGGTTTATCACTGTACTTGGTTGGTGAACAGCGCTACTCATAAATTTGGCTATCAAAGTTATGATTCTGGCGATCAATCGACTAATTGCTGGTGGGTAGCCGTACTAGTTTTCGGTGAAGGCTGGCATAATAACCATCATGCTTTTCAATACTCAGCTCGTCATGGGCTGGAATGGTGGGAAATCGATTTAACTTGGATGACAGTTCAACTGCTGCAAGCAGTTGGTCTGGCGACTAATGTGAAGTTGGCCCCAACAAAAGTTAGTTAGGAGTTGGGAGTTGGGAGTTGGGAGTAACGCGATCTTGCCATCAATTTTTCTCAAACCATAATTTTGGAAACCACAAATCTTTATGGGACAAGGAGCGTTTATAATTCACATCTAGTGTTAGTTAAGAATCTGAACTCCTAACTCATCACTCTTAACTCCTCACTTTTTACTTATCACTCCTAACTTTTCAAAAAGCTATTTACTTACGGGTGCGCTTGTGTCGGTTAGGTTGCTATAATCCGAAGCGCTAATGTGAAGAATTTTTGCGGCAAGTTACTTTTTGGTGACTTGGTGGGGGAGTTTGTTGTTTTTTAGGTGTCCATGACTACATCAATAATTAATAGCCAGAAACTAAGTGACGAGCCTAGTAATTCCGACTTACGGCTCAAAGATATTGTCAAAACCCTGCCACGGGAATGTTTTCAGCAGAACCGTCGCAAAGCTTGGACGCAAGTCCTGCTGAGTGTCTTGGCAGTCGCCTTGGGCTATTACAGCCTGATTATCACTCCTTGGTTTCTCTTGCCTCTAGCTTGGATTTTTACAGGCACTGCTTTAACAGGTTTTTTTGTAATTGCCCATGATTGTGGTCACAGGTCTTTTGCCAAACGTCGTTGGGTAAATGATTTGGTAGGGCACTTCTTCATGATGCCGTTAATTTATCCTTTTCACAGTTGGCGGATTAAGCATAATTATCACCATACTCATACCAACAAGCTGGATGAGGACAATGCTTGGCATCCAATTAGACCAGAAGTGTTTGAAGATTGGGATAAAACCCGGCAGTCTGTTTTTGAGGGATTCATGCGTAAACGCTTCTGGTGGGTAGGTTCCATTGGACATTGGGCTGTGGTGCATTTTGATTGGCGGAACTTCAAAACTAAAGACCAATCGAGTATCAAGCTGTCTGTGGCTGTAGTAGTTGTGTTTGCTGCGATCGCTTTCCCACTTCTCATCGCCACAACTGGTATCTGGGGATTTGTCAAGTTCTGGCTAGTGCCCTGGATGATTTACCATTTTTGGATGAGTACTTTTACTATTGTTCACCACACTGCCGCAGATGTTCCTTTTGTGACAGTGAACAAGTGGAACGAGGCTATAGCACAGCTATCTGGAACTATTCATTGTGATTATCCGCGTTGGGTAGAAACCCTGTGCCACGATATCAATGTTCATGTCCCTCATCATATTTCCACTGCGATTCCTTCTTATAATTTGCGGTTAGCTTACAGCAGCATCAAAGAAAATTGGGAGCCTTATTTACATGATGAGTGTCAGTTTTCTTGGTCTTTAATGAAGCAGATTACAGACCAATGTCAACTGTATACAACTGATGTTGGCTATAAGACTTTCGACGAATATTATACAGAGCGATAAATAGCGCTGTGACTAGACTCACGCTCTTGAACCAACGAGAGCGTTTATCATGCTGTGTTTAAATAGAATCTGGCGACTTTTTACTAACTAAAAATTGTTAGGTAAATTGCCAAAATTTATCTTCTTTGGTGTTAGCGATCGCTAGTTTCGTGGGCATCCTAGAGGTGAGATTATCTTGTCTCAAATAAAGTTCCGGTTTATATCCAACAAAAGAATCCAGTGCAATCAAATCTCGTCACGTTCAATAATCCTACTGGCTGCAAAACGTCTGAGGATACGACTAAATTACCTTTCACTCTTCAAGATTTAAAAGCTGCAATCCCTGCTGAATGCTTTCAGCCCAATGTGACAAAATCACTTTTTTACTTTTTTCGTGACATCCTGATTATCGGTCTGCTTTATGCAGTAGCTAATTACTTGGATTCTTGGCTTTTCTTTCCGATTTTCTGGCTAATGCAAGGAACGATGTTTTGGGCTTTGTTTGTAGTCGGACATGACTGCGGACACCAATCTTTTTCTAAGCATAAATGGCTCAATGATTTGATTGGACATCTTTCTCACACACCAATACTTGTTCCTTATCATGGTTGGCGGATCAGCCATCGAACCCATCACAAAAATACTGGCAATATCGATAACGATGAAAGCTGGTATCCTGTGACAGAATCAGAATATAAAGAGATGCCTTTAGCACAAAAGATAGTCCGATATTATATTTTTCTATTGGCTTATCCTCTGTATCTGTTTAAGCGTTCTCCTAATAAAGAAGGCTCCCACTTTTTGCCCAGCAGTCCGCTTTTCAAACCATCGGAAAAATGGGATGTTATCACTAGTACTGTACTATTGATTAGCATGGTAGGTTTGCTTGGTTTCCTCACCTACCAATGGGGTTGGATGTGGTTGCTGAAATATTACGCTGTGCCCTACATTGTGTTCGTAATTTGGCTAGATTTGGTGACATTCTTGCACCACACAGAGGCAGAGCTTCCCTGGTATCGGGGAGAAGATTGGACTTTCTTAAAAGGCGCAATTTCTAGTATTGACCGTGATTATGGTTTGGTTAATCATATCCATCACGATATCGGTACTCATGTTGCTCACCATATATTCCTTAACATCCCTCACTACAATTTGCTAAAGGCAACTGAGGCAATAAAACCAGTGATGGGTGAGTATTTTCACAAATCGGAAGAACCAATTTGGAAGTCATTATGGAATTCATGTGTCAACTGCCATTTTGTACCTGATACTGGTAGTAAGGTTTACTATAGCAATCCTAAATCAGTTGTGAGAGATAAAATAGCTGAAAAGCTTGTGTGATTGCTATATACATCCAACAACAAGTTAGCTAAAGACTAGAGCCAATTTCAAAATCCCTCTCCCAAGCTTGGGAGAGGGATTTTAATTGATGCAAAAAATCTAATGACTACAAGCTGCCTTGCTTTTGATGTTTTTCACCATGATGGTTACAGCCACCCTGCTGATTATGGTGATGATGACTATGCTCTTTACTGTGGGAGCAGCTTTGCAAATCTTGCTTCATCAGGTTTTCGCTGATTTCTTGCAAAGACTCATCCACAGGTTTTAAGCCAATCCAAGCATCAATCTTTTCGACATCGAATCCTACCTCGCGGCGTAGGTTTTGCCCACCGGAGGCATCGCCTACTTCTAACAAAGGACGGCGAATTAACAGTGGCTCTTTCAGCATCAGCATCAAAGCGGTTTCTGCATCAATTTTTTCAGGAACTACCTCACCAGATTTTACCTTTGGAGAGGAACGATTAAACCATTCGGCTACGGGGCGATCGCCAAAAAATGAACGCAACCGCTCAACCGTCCAAGGTTCTGTTAGCAGATTGTATGGTATTACCTCATGACCGGCAGCTGTTAACAAAACTTTTTGCTTAGTACCACCTTTACAACCTGGTTTGCTATAGAAAATTACTCTTGCCATTTAACTACCTCCTAATTACTTAATTGTTTGTAGTTGGCGCTTTGAATGCTAAAGCAGCAATTACGAACCTATGAAATTAATCCTGACGATTCCTAATTAAAAATTCCTAGCCTGATGAGAAAATGAGTCAAACTCAAATCTCTCATTCGGATCAGTTTCGCCGTAAACATTAAAAGTCACAGTTGGTTCATCACCCACTGCTTCTACACAGTGAATTGCATCGGGAGTAAAGCTAATAATATCCCCTGGAAATAGAGTTAGCTCTCCCGTCGGTTCAATTTTGTCCTGAAATTCTGGGCTATTAGTGCGTTGCCAAAAAGTATTTTTTTCCTGACCTTTTAACACAGCGACTATTCCCCATGTCCCATGATTATGAATGTTTGATCGGGTTCCTGGCGCAAATGTTACTGTTTGCACTGTCAACGGAAAACCCAATTCATCATATAGGAGTAAAACAGAGCTTCCCGTTTTGGGTGAAGGCTCTAAATTTTGACTCTGCACCCAGTAGGAATTTACAATCAAGCGCCTTACGAGCATCTGAATTTCTGGCAGACAACTGACTTGATCATCCCCAGTATTGAGAACATCTTCCACCTCAGTTAAAAACCGATAAAGGCGGTAATTTTCTCTCAATAAATCCCAGGCTCTTACAGATTTACAAGCTTGATGCTGACCGTCCCCCGTTAGTAACCAATCCCTACCTTTCATAACTTTTAAATTGATAACGGAGAAGATTGGATGACAATGATCGGAGAGACATTAGGAACATTATTATTTCCAGGAAGTTTAGTAGGTATGGTGATCGGAGGAATGATAGAGTTGCTATCAGTAGCTGCTCCTAATAAGGAGTAAGAGGAATATGATGTGGTAGATAACCAATTATTCATGATTGTTCACCAAAAGGGCATTTTGCATTGGGAATTGGGCATGGGGCATTGGGCATGGGGCATTGGGCATGGGGCATGGGGCATGGGGCATTGGGCATGGGTTATTCTCCTTGTCCCCTCATCTCCCTCATCTCCCCACTCCCCACTCCCCACTCCCCACTCCCTACAGACGCGATGAATCGCGTCTCTACTGTTTTACACATTGACTAATTAATCATCTTCTTCTGCTGGACGTGTCAAAATATCCAGGAGAATTCCGGCACCAAAATCATGCTTTTCGTCTATCTCTTTGACTTTGCTGCTGATTTCTTTTGCTTCCTCAATTTCTCCTAACTTTGCTAGTACTAATCCAGAAGCAGCATAAGCATTTAAGTACAATCGAATTTGTGGGTCTTCTTTGCGATTGACTAGTATAGACTTAAGTTGCTCCCAGTCATCAGGGAATTTTTCCATTTCTTTAATTTTATCTAATAATTTGATTGTTGTTTGTAGTGCAAGAGAATAATTATTTTTATAATAAAAAAATCTATATGCTGCTACCAAGACATCTGTATTTTCACCAGTTTGTGCTAAAGCTTGTTGAATATATTTTTCTGATTTTGATGTGTTTTCCCAGTTTTGTGCAGCTAAAACTAATAAATTTTTGATCTCCTCTGGAACCTGAAACCATGAGAATTTGTTTGTATTAGCTTGCATAATAAAGTCCTGGAGAGTTAAGAGTTAGGAGTTAGGAGTTAGGAGTTAGAAGTTATAAATTATTAACTATTCACTTCTCACTCCTCACTCCTAACTTTTGTTAAAACAAAGTGAGAATGTACACCAAGGTGAATAAAACAATCCAAATAATATCTACGAAGTGCCAGTAAATTTCTGTCATTTCGATGAAAGTATGATTGGTTGCAGAATATTCACCGGTAAGACGCGATCGCCACAATACACGTAATATCAATAACAGTCCCACAAAAACGTGCAAACCGTGGAACCCAGTCATGATATAAAAGCAGTTGGCGAAGACGTTGGTAGTCAGTCCGTATCCTAATGTTGAGTATTCATAAACCTGACCACCCAAGAAAATTGCCCCCATAAGTGCAGTAATTGCGTACCACAGTTGCATTCCCTTGACGTTATTCTTTTTAATTGCCGTATCACCGAAGTGAATCACGAAACTACTAGACACCAGAATAATGGTGTTAATTGTCGGTACAAGTAGTTCTACTTCACTTCCTTCTGGAGGCCAAACGGCTGTACTGCTTCGGAAAAACAAATAAGTGGCAAAAAATCCCCCAAACATTAGGGATTCAGAAGCGAGGAACGTCAACAATCCCCAAACTCTTAAATCTGGATGTTCTTCGTGTCCTGCACTGTGATCTTCGCTCGTGGTTGTAGCTATAGTCATAGATTTTTTGACAATATTATCTGCTGCGTCTGTTGTGGAAGCTTGAATGAAGAATGAAGTCTGAAGCGGCAAAATTTTCATTCTTCATCCAAAATCCTTGTTTAACTTAACTCTTCACTTGTTCAACAATTCTCAAAATTCCGAGTTCCGGGTTCCAAGCTTGGAGTTTCGAGTTCTGAAGCTCAAGTTCCGAGTTCCGAAGCTTAAGTTTCGAGTTCCGAAGCTCAAGTTTCGAGTTCCGAAGCTCAAGTTCCGAGTTCCGAAGCTCAAGTTCCGAGTTCTAATATCATGTCCGCTAGATTACTTATTAAACCTGAAGAACCCCACCCCGCCAAAGCTACGCTTTGTCTCCCCTCCCCGCCTGCGGGGAGGGGCTGGGGGTGGGGTGCAATGACTGTGGAAATCATAACTAATTATACGGACATGATATAAGCTTGAAGTTCCGAGTTCTGAAGCTCAAGTTTCAAGTTCTCAAATCAAATGACTAGAAATTGCAGTCAGCTTAACAGCGATCGCATTACTCACTTTACTACCTAAGCACTAGCTGACGGCGTTGCAGATTGCTCTATTTCAAGAGGGTTATCATGACCGTAGTCATAAGGGCCATGAGTAACAACTGGCAATACTTCCCAGTTTTCAATCGCGGGTGGTGAGTTAGTTGTCCATTCTAAGGTCAAAGCTTGCCAAGGATTATCACCTGCCAACGGCCCTTTGAGCCAACTGTAGATCATGTTGATGGTGAAAGGAATCACCGATATCCCCAAAACAAATGAACCATAGGTACAAATTTGATTGAGGTCGATAAATTGGGGGTCATACATTGCCACTCGTCGCGGCATTCCTTGTAAACCCAACTCGTGCATGGGTAAAAAGGTCAGATTAGTGCCGATGAAAGTGAGAGCAAAGTGAATGCGTCCCAAGTTTTCATTTAGCATTCGTCCGGTCATTTTGGGGAACCAGTGATAAATGCCGGCGTAAATGCCAAACACGGAACCGCCAAACAGAACGTAGTGGAAATGTCCTACAACATAATATGTGTCGTGGACGTGAACATCAAAGGGGGCTGTTCCCATCGTCACACCACTTAAGCCGCCCATGACAAACATGGATAACAAGCCAACGGCGAAAAGCATCGCACTGGTGAAGCGGATTTTACCACCCCAAAGGGTAGCAACCCAGGCAAAAATCTTCACGCCAGTGGGAACTGCAACTATGAGAGTGGAGATGGTGAAGAACATCCGCATCCAACCAGGTGTGCCACTGGTAAACATGTGGTGTACCCAGACGAACAGACCGACAACGCAGATTGCCAAACTGGAATAAGCGATCGCTTTATAACCAAAGATTGGCTTGCGAGAGTGAACTGGAATTACCTCGGACATGATGCCGAAGATGGGCAGAATCATTAAATATACTGCCGGGTGAGAATAAAACCAGAACAAGTGTTGATAAATTACAACGTTACCGCCTGCATCTGGTTTAAAGAAGGAGGTGCCAAAGTTGAGGTCAAACAATAGCAGGATTAAACCGGCTGCTAATACAGGTGTGGAGACGAGTGCTAGGACGGAGGTGGCTAAAATTGCCCAGCAAAACAAAGGCAGTTGATCCCATTTCATGCTAGGAACCTTCATCATCACAATGGTGATCACAAAGTTCAGCGAACCCAAAATTGAGGAAGTTCCTACTAAGACGATCGCTAATATCCACATAGTTTGAGCGATTGGTGCTGTCACCAAGCTCAAGGGTGGATAAGCTGTCCAACCAGATTGCGAACCGCCAAAGATGAAACTACCTAATATGAGCGCACCTGCTGGGGGATTTAACCAAAAGGCGATCGCATTCAGTTTCGGGAAAGCCATATCCCTAGCACCAACCATCAACGGCACCAAATAGTTACCAAACCCCCCAATGGCGCTAGGGACAATCCACAGGAAGATCATGATCGTCCCGTGATTAGTCATGAAAGCGTTATACAAATTGGGGTCAAGGAAGTCTGCATCTGGTGTTGCTAATTCGACACGGAGAGCAACAGCCATCAATCCGCCGATGAGATAGAACACAAACGCTGTCACTAGGTATTGGATACCAATAACCTTGTGATCAACATTAAATGTAAAATAGTCCTGCCATTTCCACGCCTTCGGATGGGAGGTATGGCTAGCCACCATTTCCGGTTTATTTTCTTCTGGTGGAGTATTCCGTGGAAATTCTACCTGTGTCATATATTTTTGTCCTTTGTCCTTTGTCATTTATCATTTGTCTTTTGTCTTTTTGTCCGTTGTCATTTGTCCGTTGTCATTTGTCAGTTACCAATAACTAATGACCAATGACCAATGACCAATGACCAATGACTAATGACCAATGACTACTGACTCTAGAGTTGCTGCACTAATTCCCATATCATGGGTGTGGGGCGCGAGAAACTCTGATGTTGATAAGTCGCCTGGATTAATTGCAACTACTTGATTTAGGTTTTGCTGTTGAGCAATCTGGTTTTCTGTCCGCCAGCTATTATATTCTTCTGGTGTGTGGACAATTACCTGTGTCCGCATTGAACCGTGATAACCGCCGCACAACTCAGCACAAACTACGGGATATGTACCTGGTTTGGTGGCAACAAATCGTAATTCAGTTGGGATACCAGGAAGTGCATCTTGTTTCAAGCGGAAGTTTGGCACCCAGAATGAGTGAATTACATCTTGTGCTGAAAGGTTGAGTTGCACATCAGCACCAACGGGTATGTGCAATTCCCCAGAGCTAATGCCACTATCAGGGTAATTAAATAACCAGGCGTACTGTATGCCTTTGACATCAACAACTAAGTCGGCTGGTTTGTTTAGAGTTTGAGGAGACGCGCCAATGCCAATTGTTGGGGCTATTGCTGGGGCTGTTGTTGCTTGGGAAGTATCGCTTAATGTAGCTGCAAGAGCAGTTCCCGACTTATGAGCAACATGAGCTGCTGAATGAGGATGACCCGCAGGCTCAAAGCCGCCCATTCGATTAAAAACATCTACACTGTAAATGCCCAAGCCGAGGACAATCACTGTGGGAATTGCTGTCCAAAAGATTTCTAAGGGAACGTTGCCTTCCACTCGCACGCCATCGCCATCGTCACCCCGACGGTGACGAAACTGAATCAAAAAAAGCACAATGGTTCCTTGTACCACCAAGAAGAGAGCGATCGCAATGGTAAACATGACGTTGAAAAAACCGTCTACCAAAGGCGCTTGTAACGATGCCTGTACGGGCATGAGAGTGTGGTTTTGACCAATCAAAATGCTGATTGCTGTAACTACTATCCCAGCAACCAGAGTCCATAGTGAAACAGGAACTTGTTGCATACATGCTACCTGCTTTGTAAACCGTCTTTTGAGGTGTGATTTTCTGGTATTAGGTTTTAGGGGAAAGGTTACAGATTACAGGTAATAGTAATTCATCTATTCCCTGTAACCTGTACCCTATTCCCTTGTTCTTTCCCCATTCCCTATTTCCCATTTCCTTTTCACTTATTAACTTTCTAACGTGCAGCCATCAAAAATGGGGGAAACTTCCAGATTTTTTCCATATCTTTCCCCCAAAAAATGACAAATTATATTTCAACTCATACCACAAAGTTAGCCCCCTGCTTCGATCAAAGCTAGTTGTTTCAAAAGGGCACTGTTAGACCTAATATTGATTAGGCTATATTAGCAGCAAGTTTAAATTTGTTAATAGCTAACATTTTGCAATTTCCTAATTTGTTTACTGTGAACTTTTTATTAGTTACAGTAAATATTTAGGATTCCCCTCTAGTTACCTTGCCTAGCGCATTTGCGCTTTATTTAAACAGTGCCTCCTTCAACGAACAACAATTTTGACTAACCCCAAAAACCTTAATTATTTAATGCAACGTGGGTGTAGCAGTTCTTCGGACAAATCCGTGAACAAGCTTCACAACCAATACAGTTTTCTGGAGAAGTAACCGCCATTACTTTCCGTTCAATTTCTTCATCATCTTCATCTTCCACAAATTCACCTTCTTCATTGAGTGCCTTTAAACCAAGCACATTGTATCCGCAGACTTTAATGCATCTGCCACAGCCGATACATTTGTCCTTATTGATTTCTTGAGCGAATTTTGGTGTCCAAGCTTTACCACCAAATGTCAAACCTGTTAGTTGTGCCATGAATAAATCCTCGGCAATTTTGCCTGTCAATCTGTTTGTGCATTAATCATCATATTATCCTAATATTTTATTGTTTTGTATTCAAAACTTACTTTTATCACATCAGTTTTCGATGACTTTGAACACAATACTCAATTGTTTTTAATTCCAATTTATAGATAAAAATTATTGCCAATAATTCTTATGAATATTTAGTATTCCTTGTTCCCATGTTCTACATGGAAATGCATTTATTGAGTCAGAAACTCAATATCTGACTAAAGGCAGCAGCCCACGATCAGCCTTTTCCATACAGAGGATGAGTAGAAAGTTGAGGATTTGAAACCTATATAGGTGAGTAAAGCCTCATGTATATGTAATTTATAACTGCCGATTTAACTATTATTTACAGCAAATGCAACTATACCTATAAGAGTAATGATATTTTTTTTCAAATATTTGTAGACTTAAACCAATAAATTTATATAAATAGTATATGTATATACAAAATAAATGTTCATCAGTTACATTTTGATATATGCAATATGTATTTTAGAAAGCAACAATTTTCAATTTAGTTTGATTTAAATATTTAGATAAATGATGACAAAAGGAATATTCTCATTTCATCTGAATACACCAAATTAATTTATAAAGGAACTGTAAAGTTTATGGCAGAATATGATCGTGCCTTAAATATTAAAATTATTAACAAATTAGAGGAAGCTCTATTGTAGGAGGCTCAAAGATTTACTAAAAATACTTTATGTAAGGTTTTATGGTCAAAGCTCAAATGTTCATTAAGTATATAATTAAATAAATGTTAAGATTTTTTTCTAAGCTCAATACGAACAAATTAATTATTTCCTTCATGAAATGTATAGTTAATAAGAAGTTTTATTTAGCTATTTTTTAAATATTAAATAGCTCACAATTGGATACGAATTTCACAAGTGGATGTGGGAATTTAACGTGGGGAGAAAAGACTATTCTCACTAAAAAGATAATGTGGTAGCGAGTCATGAATAAACAGGACTCATCCAGGGGAGACCTGAGCCAGACATCTCAACGATTAGAGTGGGAAAAGAGCCAAATGCCTTATACAATTCCTAACAACAGTTGCGTTGGATGTGACAACTGCCGCCCCCAATGTCCTACGGGTGCAATCAGAATAGAGGACAATGAATACTGGGTTGATCCTGGTCTTTGTAATAATTGTGAGGGCTATTATTCAGAACCGCAATGTGTAATAGCTTGTCCAACTAATTCTCCGATTCCTTGGCAGGCGAAAAAGGGAAGATGCAAAGTTGAACCAAGAGATGCTAGCAGCTTAGACTTGTTTTCTAATGGCAAGAATAATCCATTTGCTTCAGCGATCGCAATTTGGGAAGCTTGTAATGTACTAGCGCAGCGCACATCCCTACATTGGGAAACCGATGAAGAAGGCTACATCAGTTACAGCCGACAAGTCAATCAAGGGCGAGGTGTGATCGCTTTTCATATCCAAGATCCCTTCAAAGTGAACGACAAGGCCACAGAGTTAGGAGCAATTGAGGGGCTTGATATCAGAGCCGCTTGCATACATCTAATTTTTGCAGCTTATGCTACAGCTTTAGAGCAACCTTGGGAGCAAGAATTTGCGATCGATGAGCGACAAATTGAGAAATATTTGGGGATGGAAAAACGCAAAGACTTGAGCAAAGCTGCCAAGCTAGCCTTAATGAAAAATATCGTTCAGCAAGCTTGCTCCTTGATTATCTCCATTGACTGGCCCCAACAAGGTCGAATTAACGGATTCTCTCTTGTCGGCAGCCGCTTATGGCACTTAGTAGATATTCAACACCACTTCCAGGAAGACAATCTCGGATGCAAATATCTGATTGGGCTAACTTTTAAAGTCAAAGCAGGCTTATGGGCACAATATTTCTTAAACAAACAAGCATGTAAAGAGCGAACCGCATTCTATCAATACGGCAGTCTTCCCAAAACACTGCTAACCACAGTCATGAGTATTTGGCAGCAACATGAAGGCGCAGTCCGACTAATGCTGTGGTTGCTGTTTAAAACCAAAATGGGCAAAGAACAACGCATTACCATTCCTACCTTGCTGCGTATTGCCTACGGTGAAGAAAAAGTCGCCCTTGCATCCAGACAACGGGAAGAACGCAAACGTCTGTTGCGAACCTTTGAAAGCGATTTAGAAATTCTGAATCACTATGGAATGAAACCGCTTTTCGATCCAGTTACTTACCCACCAGAAATTCAACCTTTGTGGGCGAAATTAATCGATCTTCCCGAAGATCCAGATGAAGCATTAGAATTTTGGACTAATGACGGTGGTGCTGAAACTCGCCTCACAGACACAGGCCCCCGTGGTAAATGGAATCTGCTAATGAATGCACGGATTTTGGCTTTTGAACTCCCGCCAGAATGGGAACAGCAAATCTCAGAATCGGAAAAAAAGAAAACAAGAACTGCTAAAGCCAAAAAGAAACCCAAAGCGACAAACGATTTGCTAGGCGAACAGATTTTGCAAGCGCGAAAAAATTTGAATCTTTCCCAAAGGGAATTAGCAAAACTCACAGGTAAAAGCCAAAGCTGGATTCGAGATATCGAGAATGGTCGTTTAAAAGCCAAATTAGAAGACCAAGTACTATTACGAAAAGTCTTAAATATGGCATCATCTTGATTCAAAATTTAGAATTTAAACACAGAGAGACGCAGAGATTTTATTACGAATTTCTACATCGTTATACTAAATCCAGCATTTACTTAATTCGTAGCAAACTAAATTTAATAATACTCTGCGTTCCTCTGCGCTTCCCTTTGCGTGATGGCAGTCGCTACAACGGGGGGAACCCCCGCAACGCGCTGCCTCCCCTCTGCGTTTAAAAACTCTCCACTTCTATGTACTATAACTCATTACCTTACTAGAGGTAATCCAAAAACTACCGACAGCATATTTAGTAACTACCAACTCTCGTGTAGCATTGCATGAACTCTTCAGTTGTTGAGTCTTGGTTTCATCTTTCACAAGTTTAGCCTGGTAAGTGTAGAGAGAACCACAAGGTTGTTCAAAACTAAGTTCAGTTAAGATAGTACTATTGTCTAAACTTTGCTCTAAAATTTTGCCTGTAACTTTGTAATTAAACCAATCCCATCCTTTACAGAAAATTAACTCTCTTTCCAAAACCTGAAGTGCAGCAGGCAGAATTCCCCAGCCTCGATAGACTTTATGTAAGCATTGAATATCGCCAGTACGAGTCAGAATCGATCTAAATGAATCTTGATCGAGACGACCGTAATATCTTCCTTCGGGCAAATCTATAACTGTTGGTGCAAAGCGATGTCCACCAAAGTGTGATGATTTCCAAATTCGCACATTATCTAAGCACAAATCAGCATTACTCGCTGTTACATGGAAGTAAAAAGGAGCGCCATATCTCGCACAACACTTATCATGGCTACCGTGGGTACAAACTAAAATATCTCTCGTTGTACTAGTTTCTACCTCAAAATTAGAATCGATACCCCATATCCATTTTTGGACAACTCCTGCTACTTGCTCAATATTTGCTAGCTTAAACTCTTGTTTATGGTATCCATTACTTAAGCCCTCTTCTTTTTGATAAATCAAAAGCGTAGTGTGATTTACCTTATGTGATACATCATTAGCAATTAAGAGAAATCTAATCGGCAGTTTAGCACGTTTCACTTCTTCTACCAAAATCCTCAAATTCTGAGGTACCCATTTGGAGTTAAAGGCTTCTGATGTCCAAGGTAAAGGACACTCAACTAAAATATAAGTTTGATAATTAGTGGCACTACCAATAACATCTTCTCCTATTTGCAGTGAATCGTTAGAACAAAAAAAAGTATTCATCTCGCTGTACTCATTAGCATATTTTCTGGACAAAAGGTATTCCTAAATACAATTGTGTTCTTAGCTACAATATCCTTGACTAAAGGAGATAAAAAAGAACAATATTCATTTCTCAGTTCAAACTAGGTAGCCACTTTATAACATCATTATTGATTGAGGTCTTTCCGGTTAATAAATTCTCCACAATAAAGATAAATAGTGTCAAGAGATATTTTTCCGTATCAGTGACGTTAATTTTGTATCTAGTTTTATTGTTATTTGGTATTTAATAAATTTTAATTTGCGGAGATTTAGTTTTTGTAAACTTGGTTTCTTTAGCAAAATCAAATATATTAAACCTGGTACATAAACGCAAAGCAACTTGGAGAGTTACCGACGATTAACTTGCTGACAATATCGATGTAGCTGATACTACAATCAAAAATATCCCTAGCAGCAACCTAGTTGTTTAAAGTTTTGCTGAAATTATCTACATAGCTAGTTATATATCCTGTTTTTATACATTCTGTGCTGGTTTTGTGAGAAACATATTCCTAAAGGTAGATGCGGAAACATTTAATAAACAGCGATCGCTTTAGTAAGCCAATACTGTTTTAAGACTTCTTTCACGCTATCTACTTTCAATTTATCTATTGAACTATCCATATTGCAAATAATTCTCAATAGCTTGAGAAAATAAAAAAGTCAAATTAGGGGTAAATGCTTTACTTCCCCATACTCCATCTGCGATAAGTTAATAATTAAAACTAGTGACTAATTATTAGCAGCGTCACTGAGATTAACATTAACAAATTTGGTATTTAGCGTTTTACCTAATCTAACTTCTCGAAGATAGTGTCAGGGTTTGATGATAGGCATCTGCTTTGACTGTAACTGAAGTCAATAAGAAATGCAAGTATTTAACAATCTTTATGACTTCTTTACAGTTTGTTGCCTCTAGGATATTGCTTAAATCAAGGTAAACAGGCATTTTATCGTAGAGATATCTTACTATAACAAGCATTGATAGCTTCAATATAATAGATAAAGTTTTGCAATTGTGACGAATTGTTACTAGTAAAGGCGCACTTACTAATCCAAATATCTGTAGCTATGGCGATCGCATATTTCTACTTCCATGCAGAATTGAATCATTTTTTACCACGGCATCACAAACAAGTGAGAATTCCTCATGTTTTTGAAGATAAAGCCTCAATTAAGGACATGATTGAATCATTGGGTGTCCCTCATCCAGAGGTGGATTTTATAAATGTTAATGGTGAATATGTAAATTTTTCTTACATAGTTTCTGATGGAGACACGATCAATGTTTATCCAATTTCAGCTAGGAAGGTTATTATACCAACTGTTTCTGTTCTGCCAAAACCGCTCAGTATTATCCGCTTTGTTTTAGATATTCATTTGGGGAAGCTTGCGACATCTTTACGGCTTTTAGGTTTTGATACTTTATACCGCAATGACTACGAGGATGAAGAATTAGCCGAAATATCCTATACTCAAGCACGGATTCTCTTGACTCGTGATAAAGGTCTATTGATGCGTAGTTTGGTAACGTATGGGTATTATGTTAGAAACACTAACCCTGAACAACAAATCTTAGAAGTACTGCAACGCTTCGACTTGTTGAAATTAATCTTACCATTTAAACGGTGTTTACGTTGCAATGGATTATTAGAATCTGTAGATAAGCAATCTATTATTGAACAAGTGCCAGAAAAAGTGCGATCGCAGATTGATGAATTCCAGCGTTGTCAAGACTGCGATCGCATTTATTGGAAAGGGTCACATTATGAACGATTACAGCAGTTTATTGATGGAGTACTTAACTCACAAAAAGGTGAGTAGCTGAGTCATGCCAATTATTTAACCACCTGAAATATTGCCACTAATTATTTGACTACCCCCGATTCTGGGATCTTCATCTTCAGAATTCAAATCATCAGGAGTGGGATTTTGCTTACTCTGTCCACTAACTTCTTCTGGTTCAATGGGATCTGCCTCTTGAGCTTTATCGACATCAAGGGAAATAGGAGGTTCTTTGGCCTGAGAGAAATCAATGAGTGGATTAGGTTGATCGGAAGTCATAAGTTACTAAATTTTTATGTTGTTTTCTTTAGTGTTGAATTTATTTTGCTTGCAAACATCTTTCTTGAGAAATAAACCATGTGTAGGTATAAAAAACTATGACATTAATTTTAGCTCTCGATTTTGGCGGAACTAAACTGGCAGCAGCAACAGTAAATCTCGGTTTGAGAAAGTGGTTGCGTTATGAACGTCGTCTCTCGCCAGTAGGTGCAGATGCAAGCACTGATTTGGAAATTATGCGATCGCTAATTTACTCTCTGCTGAAAGACACAAAACCTGCTGCGATCGGTGTCAGCTTTGGTGGCCCAGTTGATGCTTCTACAGGGATAGTGCGACTTTCTCATCATGTGGCTGGATGGGAAAATATTCCTCTCAAAGGCTTGTTGGAGGAGGAGTTTGGCGTTCCTGTTGGCGTAGATAATGATGCTAATGTTGCTGCGTTGGGAGAACATCGTTTTGGTGCGGGACAGGGATACGATAGCCTGTTTTATATAACTGTCAGCACTGGTGTGGGTGGTGGTTGGATACTCAATGGCCAGCCTTGGCGGGGTGCTGGTGGGATGGCTGGGGAAATTGGGCACATCGTTGTCGATCCTGCTGGGCCAGTTTGTTTGTGTGGGAAGCGGGGATGTGTGGAACGTTTAGCTTCGGGGCCTTATATGGCGCAAAATGTTAGGGAAATTTTTGAGAACGAACCGCAGAGGCACAAAGGACTCAGAGATGGAGAGATTTTGAGAGGTTTGGTGGGGGATAATTTAACGTTGTTGACCGGACAGTTGGTAAGTGAGGCGGCTGCGGCTGGTGATGATTTGGCTAAGGAAGTTTTGCATAAGGCTGCTTGGGCGTTGGGTATGGGTATTGGCAATGTGGCGAATCTGATGAATCCGCAACGCTTTGTGTTGGGGGGCGGTGTGACGAAGGCGGGGGAGGATTTTTGGCGGGTGGTGCGTCAAGTGGCGCGGGAGACGGCTTTGCCGGAAGTTGATTTTGAAGTTGTTTCGGCAACGTTGGGGGATGATGCGCCTTTGTGGGGGGCGGTGGCTTTAGCAGAAATGGGGATGGCTTAAAAGGCGATCGCTTTTCTGTGTTTTTTAAGTTAGTTATTAGATTGTTTAACTAAAAGCTATCAGATTAAGCTCTTGTAAATAAGACACATAGTAAGCAATTTGGAGCAACGAATTACCTTTTTCGTTTCCGTCTGTAATATCCCCTGACCCAATGACCGTTTCTCGGATGAGCCTTGACATATTCATAATCGCTTTGATTTAAAATTTTCCCATACTCTTCTAGAGTAATCTTTCGCTGAGTTGCCTTTTTTAGAGGAGGTTGTGCTTCCCTTTTCGGCGGTGCGTATGAGGGAGTTGGTTGTGCTGGTTTTTGATAGGGTGGTTGAGTTGCCTTTTTTAGAGGAGGTTGTGCTTCCCTTTTCGGCGGTGCGTATGGGGGAGTTGATTGTACTGGTTTTTGATAGGGTGGTTGAGATGAGCTTTGAGAAGGTGTCTTTGTTTGTTGATTAACCCGTTGTTTGAATTTAGCGGCAGAAGTAGCTCTGATGTTGTTGACTTTATATCTTAGTTGATCAAAACCAGGAAACTGATTTCTAATGTCAGGGTTTCTGTGAGCGAATTTCGCAAGTAAATCTTGAGCCAAAGCTGAGGTCGCAATTACCTTTTGAAGTTTGTATGTATCCTCAATAGCATTTAAATCTGCTAGTTTTTCACAAGAAAATTCATAAAATAGACCGAAGCTACCGGCTAATCCTCCAAACACCACCATAGCCCAGTATAATTGAGCGAGTTGTCCCAGAGTTATATAACCGACCATACACAATATGGCTAGTGTCCAACTCCAGTCAACTATTTCTTTAATACGCTGAAAATGCTGGTGCAGTGATAACATTTAAGGATACTGAAAAAGTCAACTGTTAGACGTAGATTTCTTTTGAGGTACTGAGCATTTCAAGAAAATAGGTTTAGGTCTATCAGGGTTACTTTTCAAATTTAAGTCTTGCTTATAAGGCTCACAATAATTTTTATAGATGCGAACTTTAACGTAGTCTGTAGTTGGTATTTGAACTCTAAAAGCACCTAAATTATCAGTTGTATCTGTATCAGACCCACCTTCAGATTCCATTATTACTTTTGCGCCAACTATAGGAATTTGAGTCGCTTCATCAAAAACGCTAACTTTTACACTACTTGAGTTTAGTACTGTAGAAGGCTTATTTTCAGCGCTTTCTTTATCTGAGGTATTCAGCCCTGGAACGTGAGTTGCAGCCCCATAGCCGATAGTCAACAAGAGAAATCCAGTCAGGGTGTACCAAATAGGTTTCGGTATATTACTCAGATCCATATAGTTGGCAGATGCGGATGTGTATTGATTAGCAAAGTTAAATTCTAAACATACTTATACTACCGCACGGTAAGGATAGTTTATGGAGTCTTCATGAAACAAGCTCGTCTGTGAAAAACTGGTTAAGAATGTGGTGAAATTGAAAAATCACTAATCGTTTCACCTGACTATTACTGTTGAATATTTTGGCGAAACTCCCTAATTGCTTCCAAGGGAGACGATAACAAAAGACAACGATTGAGCAGGGATAAATCTAATTCTGGTAAAAACTCACTGTTAACAACCTTCTCATATTCTTGTTCTCGTAAGCAGTAAATTTCAATTGTGCCATCTTCCCAAAACCAAACTTCCGGGACTTGCATTAATTTATATTTCTGTAATTTGATGGGACTACCGCTAGTAATCACAACTTCAATGCACAAGTCTGGTACAGGTTTGTCCGTTCCAAAGCAATAAGATAAATCTGCTTGATATTCTACTATCTCAGGAATAATCTGGCTAAAACTTCCACTGGGGAAAAATTCAATACCCTGTTCCACATAATACTGCCCCAACAGTAAACCAATTAAACACTTAATCACCTCATGAGGTTTACCAATAGTCACAATTTCTAAAATCCCCTCACAATAAAACAACCGCACTCCTGGTACATTTTCAAAGCTAGCTTGAATTGCTTTGAACTGTTCCCAACTTAACCCACGCCGGAAGAAGCGTTGTTCTTCTGGTAAGTTAATAGCATTTTCTAACGTTTGAGTCATAATATTTTTTACTCTCTCAGTTAGTAGTCACAAAGTTTATCTCATTTCCATTTTAAGTCAAAACCAAATTATCCCGATGAATCACGGTTTCCGCACCGGCATATCCTAAAATTATGGAAATTTCTCGTGAATGACAGCCGCGAATTTTTTGCAGTTCATTGCTGTTGTAATTTACAAGTCCTCTGGCAATTTCGTTACCGTTAGTGTCACACAATTGCACAGCATCCTGTGTGTCAAACTGTCCTTCTACTAGCTTAATTCCAGCAGCTAATAACGATTTTCCTGCTAGAGAAATTGCCGCGATCGCACCTTCATCTAAATACAATTTACCCGCAGGTACAAGTCCGTAAGCTATCCAACGTTTACGCGCTGAAGTTGGTTCGGGTTGCGGCTCAAAATGCGTCCCAATCAGTTCTCCTTGAATAATTTTTTCGATATTCCGGGGAAATCGCCCTTGAGTAATTACAGTCCGCACTCCTGCTGCGATCGCAATCCTTGCAGCCGAAATTTTTGTCACCATTCCACCAGTACCCCACTGAGAACCTTGGGAACCTGTTTGTATTTGTAATTGAGTTAATTCCTTAATGCTATTCACTAAAGCGATCGGCCGCGCATCTGGCACAGAACGCGGATCGGCTGAGTATAACCTATCGACATCGGTAAGCAAAAATAGCCAATCTGCTTCTACTAGGCTAGCAACCAATGCCGAAAGGGTGTCATTATCACCAAATTTTAGTTCGTCTATTACTACGGTATCATTTTCATTTACTATGGGGATCACTCCCAATCCCAGTAATTCCTGAAAAGTGTTGTAGGCATTGAGATAGCGGCTGCGCTGTACTAAGTCACTGCGAGTTAGTAATACTTGGGCGATCGCCTGTTGCAAGGTAGTAAATAAATCATCGTATATCCGAATTAACCTGCCTTGTCCAACTGCTGCTACAGCCTGTTTGAGTGCGATCGCTTTCGGACGTTCAGTTAAACCCAACCGCGCACAACCCACGCCGACAGCGCCAGAAGAAACCAAAATTACCCGATGTCCTTGGCGTTTTAAATGGCAGAGTGTTTCCGCCAAGGTAGCGATGGTAGAAAGTGCTAATTGTCCTGTTTCTGGTTGAGTTAGGCTAGAGGTGCCGATTTTGACAACAATTGTTTTAGTCATTGGTTATTAGTCATTAGTCATTGGTCATTAGTTATTGGTCATTGGTCATTAGTTATTGGTAACTGACAGATGACAAATGACAAAGGACAAAGGACAAAGGACAAATGACAAATAACAAATGACTAAATAAATTGTAAAGCGCCAATCCCTCTATAGTGAAGGTTGACGCTTTACGGAAGTATATTTACTTAGTATGAGTTAGGGTCTTTTTTGGCTGACCCCATGTTATTAATACTTATGATCCCCGATTTTTTGGTTCCAGTAAGATTCCTTAACCATTTCTTTAGATTTACTTTCCTGACGATTTCTCAACTTTTGTGAATCTTGGTTTTCTTGGGGGTAATAGAGGCTCCTAGAATTTCAGATATCCAAACTTCAAAGTTGCGGACAGGATGAGAGCGCAGAGCCGCATCAGCATGAACAATTGGTTCCACTAGAATGGTAAACATTCCCAGACGATTACCTGCTAAAACATCGGTAAACAAGCGATCGCCTACCATTCCCACTTGATGTACTGGTAGATCCATTCCCCTCAGTGCTGCTCTAATTTTGCGTCGGGAAGGCTTGGCTGCACCTAAGTAGTATGGTAAGTTGAGCGATCGCGCAATTCCACCAATTCGGGCTTCACTGAGGTTGTTACTTACCAAGCACAATGCAGTACAGGTGCGGATTTGTTCTACCCATTCTCGTAGTTCAGGGGAAGCTATCCCGACTGTAAAGGGTACTAAAGTTTCATCTACATCCAATACCAGCCCTTTAAGCCCGTATTTTTGGATAATATCTGGTGTTAGGTTCAACACTGAACCTTCTAAAATCAAGTCAGGTTGCAAAAGATTGTTCCAGGCCATAGTCAACAGTCAAATTTCAAGAGATCCAGACAAATGAGCATAACCTAATACAGTTTAGTTAGTCGAACTTCATCCTGGAATATCTCCCTGAACACTTTGAGATAAAATCCCTAAAATTTTATCTATCTCTTTGATGTAATAATTACTCAAATCAATTTAAATTTACTTACAGCGTTTTTCAAGTAATTGAACTACACCACGCCCTACTCCCTTATCTCCCTCATCCCCCTCATCTCAATTGTGGTCTAAATACCTGAAAACTGCTGTAATGTAAAGTCGTTATAAGCCATTCTCAGCCACCTCATAGCAATTTTGGGATTTTTTAGATTGAAAATCTTTACCAAAGCCTTTTTCCCAGAATCTTAAACAATACTAATTGTCCCAATTTAGTGTTAATGTTTCATTGCTTCTAACATCTAATGGAACATAGTACAAGATTTAAGTAAATTGTGATTTAAATGAAAAATTCCCAATTAAAAAATTCAAAATGTAACATTTTAATTTGGAATTTTTAATCTTATTCCACTTCATTAAAAAGATGTTCTTCTAAAAGAGGCTGCACTTTACGCAACTCCTCTGGAGAAAGTAATTCAGGTTCACCTGTTTTTGTTATCCGTGCAAAAAACAACAGGGAATCTAGGGGTGTATAAATTGCATACTCCTGATCTTCATCATAGAAGCTAGCGAGTAGCTGTAATTGCTCAGGCTCTAAATCTGCCTCTTCGTCTTCAATTTCTAAGGTGAAGAGTTCTGATTCTTCTACTGGTGGTAAATCACCTGCAACTGTCAGAGCATAGGCTGTGTTCTTCAGTATCAGATTTTGCTCAGATAGTACAGCTTGGGCATTAGCAAAAATTTGCTCAATGATGGTGTCATCTTCTACCAAAACTGCTTCTTCTTCCTCACCGTCCCCTTCCCAAGAAAAAATTTCTACAGGTGAGTCTACAGGAAGAAGCAAAACGTATTCTTGTTCATCTACCTCTAGGTAACGCTCTACATAACAGTCGAGCGATCGCCCTTTGTCATCGGTTAAAGTGATGGAACCCTCATGAGCGTTATCATTTTCTTCAGGAAATGGAGAGGAAAACATAGCCGAAATGTAGAAATTTAATAAATACCAGCAAGTTTGAAAATCGTTTAACTATAGTTAATGACATATTATGTCAAACAAATAGCTTTATACGTAGATACAACTGCTGGCTAATCGTTTTCAGAATATCATGTTAAAAGGTATCAATATTCAATAGCCGCAACTGAGCTACGGGAGTTGGCACGTTTAACATCCAGCCATTGTTGCAAAATTAAAGCCGCTGCCTTGCGGTCAATTAAACCTTTATGGCGTGATGGGGAGCGGTTTTCAGCTATCAGCAGTTGCTCTGCTTGAAATGAAGTTAATCGCTCATCCATATATTCCACAGGTAAGTTTAGTGCTTTAGCAAGTCTTGTAGTAAATTTCTGAACTTGACGAGCCTGAAATCCTAGTGAGCCATCCATTGAATAAGGTAAGCCCATAACTAGAACTTGCACCTCACGTTCATTAACGATTTGTCGGATTTGCTCAACATCTTGCTCAAAAGATGTGCGCTCAATTGTGGTGATACCCGTGGCAATTAAACCCGTGCGATCGCACCCAGCCACTCCAATCCGCTTGCGACCAAAATCTAGTCCTAACGCTGAAATAAACGGTTTTGGTTGCTCTTGGGATACCACACTACTTCTCCTGCTGTCCATCTACTGATTCAGCAATCGGCGATGTTTCTATGCTAGGATTTTTTACCGAAAAGTTAATCGGTTCTGGCTTGCTTGGCAGAGGTTTATCTGACGATGGTAACTTTCCTGGTTGTATCCATGACATCCCACCTGGTATAGGTTTACGAGTAGGTTGTAAACCTTGCAGCATATCAGTCCACTGCATTCCTTCTAAGGAGACGAATTTCGACTCTCGTAGCTTATGCCATACAGAGCGAGACATCACTAATGTATGTTCTATGCGTTTTGCCCCAATTCGCTCCAAATATTCTTCTCGCTCTGCTTGATAGTCTGAGGATGCTAGTTGTAACCCTTGCTGGGGAAAATCTTGGGCAATGCGAGCCAGTTGAGATAATAATTCTGGATAAAGCCAAGTGTAAGCAGGATGAACTGTCAGCGTTGCAGCATGGGGAACTTCACCCTTGCGATCGAGTTGCACCTGAAAATAGCCGATCGCAGCTTTGCGTTGCGGTTCAAATACGTAACCACTGACTACTTCTGTTTTGGTCAGCCATTGCTTCACTGCATCACTTAAAGCGTCGAACAAGCTGGTTTTAAAGTCGCGGGTATTGCGGTCAAAAACCTGACGTACCAGAGGTGGCATTGATGCCGTATCTAATTGATACAGTAACTGGGCATCAGCATTACTCACTGGCAAGAGATTGGGCAAGTCTGGCTCTGCTTGTGCCAATTCAGCCAGTAATTCTGACCCAATTTCCCAGTACGTCATTTCTGCTAGACGCTGGAATCCATTTTGCCGATATAGTGCTAGCGCCTCTATGTCATTGATGTTAACTTCTAGTAGCCAAGTGCGAGCTTCCAAAATCGACTCAAAGCAATGACGCAAAAGTTGTGAACCAATTCCTTGTTTATCGACACCACGTTCTAGTAACACTTGATCGATCCGCCAAGTGCTGCGTGTGCGGTTAAAAGGTGACACTTGAACCATCCCTAAAAGTATCCGCCCTTGCTCTGCAACAAAAGCACAGAGTCGATACTGTAGCGGGTTAGGAAACCAACTTAAAAATTTGAGTAATCCATACCAACGACGCAGCCTTTGCATCTGGCTGATGGCAAAACCTGCTCCCTTGGGAGTAAGGGCTGCGAATGACTCTTGAGTTATGCGCTCGATTCCATCCAGATCCCGGTATTGGACTGGTCGGATAACAACGCTGAGGTTTCTGGGAAGTAATGAAGTCATTTTAATTCGAGCCGCCATTTAGCCTTAACTAACTGCTCTTCAAAGGAAGGAACTGCTGTAATAATCTTAACTAGTTTCTGCTCTCTACTATTGTGCCAAAAGGGTGATTTTAGTAACTTAATACTTAAAAAGCAGAAAAAGCAGACCTTGTGAGAATACCATTGGTATTGACCCAACAACATCTGCCCTTATTTTATTTGAATTTTGATTAAAATTTGTATATATTTTATAACCCTTGCCGAGAAACTAGCTTTTCAAAGTGAGCTTGGGTTTGATGGAGTAATTGGTGGCGACTATCTACCAGTGTTTGCTTCAGCGTTGGAACAAGATTGCGAGCTTGCAGAGTCATGTGAAGTTGCAGGTTGGCGACATATTCACTGAAATCTTGATTCACTTCATCTGCGCCCGCATCTGTTAATAAATTTGATTGCATTGCCACTGTGTTCTCCTGTGTTAATCCTGTGCTGTCTCTCTTCATGACCAAAAATTATCACGTTGTTTGGACTAACTTCTTAATTTGCAATGAAGTTTAACGCTTCTTAGGGATAGCGTACCCCTTAAAATCTCAAACCAACACCACCTTGTACGGAAATAGCTGTACCACTGCTATCTCGGTAGGCATCAAAAGCAATAATGGCGTTGCCAAAAAGGACAGTATTGCTATTTGGGATCATATAATCAATGCCCGGTTGTAAAGCAAAACTAATTTTGTCACCTACAGGAGAAGAACCACCACCACCAGCCAAAACTAATCCCGCGCCCAGGTAGGCATCAGCTTGCCAATTGAGGGGTAAATCGTAAGAAACCGTTGGTACAAGAGCCGTATTACTACCAATTAATACTTGAGCGCGCAGTGAAATTGGTGCTTCCAAAAGCTTGTAGCGCCCTGCTATCACCCCCCCAAATTGAATACCATCGGTAAAACCAACAGTGGGGCCAATACCGATATAACTGCCATAAGCTACTTGAGCTTGTGCTGGTTTAGTACTCGCCAGACTTAAGACTAAACCAGCCCCCAAAACTGAAACCAAAGATGGAATATACTTCATAACCCTACTCCTCACACCAATTTGTCATTTGTCATTTGTCATTTGTCATTTGTCATTGGGCATTGGGAAAACTCTTCCCTTGTCCCCTTCATCTCCCTCATCCTCCCCTGCTCCCCCTGCCTCCCCTGCTCCCCTGCTCCCCTGCCCCTCTGCCCTCCATTCTACGGGCAACGGGGATGAATGCCTCCTTGAGTACAAATGTATGCTAATTGTTTGGCATCTAAATTTTTGGCTTGAGAAAAATCAACCCCTTGGACTACGGCAGATACTGAGCCTAAATCTGGGGTTTGGACAAATTGATCTGCTGGATCTTGTTTGCTAGGAGCGAGAATTGCCCCCTTAAAATCTGCTCCAGCAACATTTGCCCCTCGTAAATCTGCAAGGCTCAGGTCAGCATTTTGCAAGTTAACATTTTCCATTTGGGCAGAACGTAAAACAGCACCAGTTAAACGAGTAGCACTAAGGTTAGCATTGCTGAGATTAGCACGATCCAAATAAGCTCCTGATAAATCTGCCCCTTGCCAATCAGTGTTAGTTAAGTTGGCAAAAGATAATTGCGTTCCGATCGCAGTGGCCCGACCTAAACGCGCTGCATACAGATTGGCTTCGTTCAATTTGGCATCGCCTAAATCTGCCCCAGTCAAGCTGGCTTTTTCCAAAACTGCGTTTCGCAGATCGGCTCCTACTAGTTGGGTGCTGTTGAGTTTAGCATCATATAGACGCGCGTTGGATAAGTTGGCTCTGTTAAGAGTGGCGCGACTCAAATCGATCCGGTTCATCAAGACGCGACTGAGGTTAGCATCAGTAAGATTAGCTTGCTGCAACTGAGCTTGGCTTAAATCAGCTATTACATCGTCGTAGGTATCC
Organism: Nostoc sp. ChiQUE01b; assembly: GCF_034531255.1. NCBI lineage: Bacteria > Bacillati > Cyanobacteriota > Cyanophyceae > Nostocales > Nostocaceae > Nostoc > Nostoc sp. ChiQUE01b. The sequence continues at coordinate 63,726 of NZ_JAVRBM010000031.1, forward strand.
CAGCGTCCATCCTCACCCACACCCCGGAAGCGGGTACTTTTAAAGCTGGCTTGGTTAAGATTTGCAGATTTAAACTTAACTCCTGATAAATCAAGATTGTCCAGTACCAAGTTGAAGAAGGAACTTCCTGAAGTACCGCTTTGACCTAATTGGGTACTACTAAGGTCAACACCCTGGATTTTTTTACCACTGTAAACAGAGAGAATCTTGTTGATTGTCCGCTGGTTTCTTTGTAGCCGCCCTTGCCGTAATTCCCGCTCTTTGGTTGCAGTGCTACCCACAGATTCCAATTCGCTCACCAAAAACTGATTCTTATTTTTGAGTTCCGGGATGGCTTGGGGCCCGACAGTTGTCAAAGCTTGTTGAATCGTATCCAGAAGGCTGGGGTTAGTTTCACTAACTAATAAATCCGCAAGAAATTTAATCGATTGTGGGTCATTAAGACCACCCATAGCCAGAATTGCGCTTTGGCGTTGCTCATTAGTCGCCCCAGAGTTAGGAGTCAATTGTTTGACAAGTTCAAGGAATTGCTGGCTGTTGATTTGCTTGGTTGCTCGCTGGGATTGCTGAATTTGGATATAAACTTGAGTGCCAATTAAAGTTGCTAACACAGCAGTCATACTCGTCAGCCCTACCCCAAACAAAGTCAGATTGGGATTTTGCTGTATCCGCCGCCACAAATTAGGCGATGGGCTGGTTTGGGCTGCCGCTAATTCTTCACCCTCCTGCCATTCTTCTGCTTGATCATTACCATCAGCAGACTGAGCTTGTCTGTTGCTAGCTAAGACTGCATCGATTGTATAAGTACCTGCGAGTTGATCGTGCAGTGCGCGACGCCCCCGGCGCGACGGTAAGCCTATCCCTTCACCCACAATCATTAACAAAGACAAAAATGTGAATAATCCTAAATTCGGAAAAGCAAAACTGTACCGCCACAGCAAATAGGCGATAGAAATGGGTACAGTCCAACGCCCAACGCCTTCTCTAATCACAACTGCCCCCAATCCGGGCGGCTTCCCTTGCTCGTTAACAACCTGTATCTTTAACCAACGTTTCCCAATTGTGCTACCAGTCTTAGCTAATAAATACAATTGCCACCACGAGAGAGTTACAGGCGCTAACAGGGCGATTGTCCACAAAATATTAGTCGGCCATGCGACGTTACGGATGCCATAGCTTACAGGTAGAGCCAGGGGTCTGGCGATCGCTCTTTCTGTTACTACCAGCACGGGGTTAAGCGGCACTCGGTTGAGATCGCTTCTAGAATTGGCATAGACACCAATGCCGAAGGGAATCAACCCACTAGTAACCACTAGTGTGATTTCAGCCGCCCAAGCAGCAAAACGTCTACTTGCTAGCAGTAGCGAATTGGCTCTTTCCGATTTTTTTGACTGACCAGATTGATTACTAGTTCTTCTGACAATTGGTGAGGTCATCGTATAATTTCCTTTGATATTATTTCTACGCCGCGATCGGCACAATTAAAATAGACTAAGCTAAGTCAGCAACAAAAGCATATTGAAATAGGATTTAGGAGTTATACAGCAGAATTCAGGAGTCTGAATGGGCTGCGCTAACAGAAATAAACTAGGCTTTATACCTAGTTATTACACTTCTCTTGTGTACTTCACCTTCCTTGAAATCCTCTGTAAGTCAAAAGCCGTTTTTATTTCGGCTCCTGACTCTCATAACTCCAGGCAAAGTGTAAAGTAAATGCATATCAACTTATTGCTTACGTTGAAAGCTACCAGACACAAAAAATTTGTATCCAACATACACTAACACTGCCAAAAGTGCCAGACTGATTACAGATGCAACTAGTTTAAACACTGCTTGCAGTATCGCCAAGCCTACTACCACCGTCACACCCGAAACTACCAGCTTTTTCACATTAGATAAGCTGTTGAACCAAATCTGAAATCGCTCCAGTTGCAAGTTGAAGCTGGCAAAAACAGACTGAGGCGTTTGTTTTTGTTCTTGTGAAACCACCCCAGGCGGGGAATTAACTTCTGCCTCTAACTTATCGAGGCGACGCTGTAAGTCTTCTTCTGGTTGAGGATTCATCAATCTTTATCTACCTCAGCTAGCATACTTATTCAACAATAGACCAACCAAATTCTATTTTTGGTGGTTGTCTTAGTGATTTTAGCTAATGTCTGTGCGTGCAAGACCTTTCTGGACAGGGAAAAATTATATTTTTTTGTTGCCTTCCAGACATCAATGTGTAGAGACGTTGCAATGCAACGTCTCTACATACACCCATTAAATCTTTACAAATAATCCTTAACTGACTGGTATTGCTTTATACGGCAGCTTTTGGAACTAAGACGGATTGCTGTCGTCTATATAAACCAGACTGTATAACAATATTGCTCTAAAAAAATCTGGAGCATTAATTAAAATGAAGACGTTTAGGCTACTTGTAATTATTCCCACAGCTTTGGCGATGAGTTTGGTTTTCCCAGAGGCTAATTTAGCACAGACACCAACAATCCAAATTAATCGAAATTCCCAACCAGATCCATTGATTTTGAACGGAAAGTCTGGAGGAACTGTCAAAAGTAATTGTGGCAATATTAGCACTGAACCTAGTCAAGTTATCCAAGTTACAGAGTCACTACCTTATTTACGATTAACAGTAGAGAGTCAAGGAAAGCCAACACTGCTGATCGACGGGCCTGGGGGGCGCTTTTGTGTACTAGCAGATAGTTACTCTGGAGGTAAGTCAGAACTTTCTGGTTATTGGCAGGTAGGAAAATACTCGCTGCATGTGGGCGAACTATCCTCGCAACAGTATACTTACAGCCTCTCTATCTCGCAAAAAAATAAATAGTCATTAGTCATTTATACTTTGCTAATGACTAACGATACTTGACTATTCTTCCAGTGATTTAGCGGGAACTTCGACAGCAGTGACATCAATTGTGCCTTCTGGTGTGAAGCGCTGAAAATGACTATTTTGCACTAACAGTAGCTCCTTACAGTTAGGACATTGCAACTGACTGTTATTTAAGCCTGTAAATTCATATCCACAGACGGGACACTGATCGGCAACCAAGTTGCGTTGCAGCCACCAGCGAAAGCCAAAAAAAGCCACAATAGGTGCCAACAACAGCAACCCGAAAATAATTAGCAATGAATTAACCAACCAACCTAAGCCCACTGATGCCAGCAACCAAATAAGTGCCAGCAGAGTGAGCCAAGGGCGGAGATTTAAAAGATTCAATTGAAATGACTTAAAACTCATTTTTTAAATATCGTCTTGCTCTCCTTCTAGGATAGCGATTTTAGTCATTTGTTATTTGTCATTTGTCATTTGTCATTTTGACTCAAATGCACTTCATTATTGAGGATAGCAGCATTTTTTGCAAGTGCTGTTGGAAGGCATTTATGCCAAACAGAGCGATCGCCTGTTCTCGTAGCCACTCTCCATCACATCGCTGGTCATCCCCTTGAAGCATTTCTATACAAGCTGCTGCTACAGCGTCAGGACTGCGGTGTGGTACTCGCCATCCCAGTTTACCATCTTGCAAGGGGTCAGCGGAGCCATCGTCGTCACCAGATAATACAGGTACTCCACAAGCCATTGCCTCCAGATAAACAATACCGAAGCCTTCTTGCGAAGGCATAATATAGGCATCAGCAAGGCGGTAATGTTCCATTAATTCTTCTGTGGCAACGAAACCAGCAAACACGACGCGATCGCTCACACCTAAATTTTCTGCAAGTTCAGCTAATCGCGGTTGGTCATCGCCGCGACCAATTACCAAATATTTCACTTTTGGGAAAACTTGAGCGATTTGTGGTATCGCCCGAATCGTGACATCTACACCCTTGTAAATATCTCCTGACCATAACCGCGCTACTGTCATTAACACTTTCGCACCAGTTAAGCCATACTTCTCGACTAATTCTGGTTGTTTAGAACCAGGAGTAAATTTATCCCCATCAATTGCACAAGGCAGCATCTGTACCATTTTTGGGTTTAGACTATTGGCAATACAAGCGCGATCGCGGCTGTAGCGACTAATTGTCCAAATTCTATCTGCTGATGTCAGGGCGCGACGTTCCTGATTTTTCAACGGTTCCCAGACTTCTTTGCCGTAAGTTAGCACGGTGTAAGGAATCCCCAAGGGCTGGCAAAGTGTTTGGATTAATACTGCTAAGTTAATGTGACCACAGAAAACCTGCTGCGGACGGCTTCGCAACAGACACTTCAGTAAAGCCGCTGCCATTTGCAATCTCCCTAAATAGGGAGACTGATTTTTAAAGTAATGAAATTTTAAGTTCTCGTTTTCAAACGGATTTAAGCTATCAGCACTATCTCGCAGTAAAAAAACTTCTGCCTTGTAGTCTTGGCTCAATCCCAGATAGGCGCGAAAAATATCTTTTATATACGATTGAATACCACCTTCGTGAGCAAAAATTTCTAAAAACACGAAGACATGGTTAGTTTTTTTGTTAACTTTATCACCTAAATTCAGGTTTTTTGTCACTGTAGTGATGTGCATTTTAGATTATTTACACTCGCGGTAAGGGCGCAATTGCATCGCTTTGTAACCGCTCCAAATCTGTTTTTACCATTTTTTCTAAAAGTTCCTCAAAGCTTACTTGGGGTTCCCAGGCGAGGTTTCTTTTAGCCTTGCTGGGGTTAGCTACTAGTTGAAAATGCTCATCTTGCCGCAACAAGCTAGTATTTAAGACTACATACTGCTTCCAATCCAATCCGACTGACTCAAAGGCTGTGGCAACTAAATCTCTAAACACTATAGCAATCCTAAATCAGTTGTGAGAGATAGAATGGCTGAAAAGCTTGTAAATACGTAGTTTTTATCTGAGTATTTTCTCACGTTTCAATTGTGATTGCTATATGCAGTTTACCAGTGCCAATCACATATTCTTCTGGCTGATCAATTTGCAACATTAGCCACATGGCCTCTACATAATCACCTGCAAAACCCCAATCACGTTTGGCATCGAGATTACCCATTTCTAAGGTGTCAGTTAAACCCAATTTAATTGATGCAGCCGCCAAAGAAACTTTGCGTGTGACAAACTCAGGTGCGCGTAGAGGAGACTCGTGATTATATAAAATTCCGCTACAGGCAAATAGCCCATAGCGCTCTCTATGATGCACCATCGTCCAGTGAGCGTGCATTTTAGCCGCAGCATAAGGATTTTTGGGACGAAAAGTGGTTTCCTCATCTTGAGGCGAGAGGAATACATCGCCAAACATTTCTGAACTGCTGGCTTGATAAAATCTAGTAGACAAACCGACTTTTCGTACTGCTTCCAAGAGCCTAGTAGCTGTACCAGTTATTAAATCCAAGGTTCCCAATGGGTCGTTCCAGGAGTCGGGTACAAAACTGGGAGCCGCCAAATTATAAATTTCTTGGGGACGCAGTTGTTAAACTGCGGTCAACAGTGCCGCATTATCCTTCAAGTCAACTGTAAAAATTTCTACCTGATTTCCCAGTATTCCCAGTTTTGTCAAATTAGGTTGTCGATCTGGGGGTACTAATCCGACAACTCGATAACCTCGATTGAGGAGCAAATGGCTGAGATAGTAGCCATCTTGACCAGTAATTCCTGTAATTAGGGCTGTCTTAGTCATCTTTTGTTCCCTATTCTGTCTATCTCTTTAAGCACGAAATGGCACTTGTTGGAGAACAAACATTAAGACTCTCAACACTGCTGACAAATCTTAACAAGGGAGCTAGTGTAACTCGAATGCTATTTTTACTATATTCACTAATTCTTTTTATACAAAAATCTTATTTGAGATTTTACAAAAAAATCATAATGAATAAGCAATTTCACGGAAAAAACATATTACTCCTATTCAAATAATATTGAAAAAGGAGTATACTTTTATCAATCAAATAACTATGTATTTCAGCAAAAGCTGCTTCTGTTTGAAAGTGTGTGGCTCAATTTTGAGCAAAATCTTCGTTAGCTTAATAATGACTGACTAGATGAAAAGTTTTATTTGTTTAACTCCTAAGTACGAGCGAGCTAGCAAGAGAGTATTGTAGAGAAGAAAAGCCCTCGTTTTTTGTCCAGACTCGTTCCCTACACTCCACTCCGTTCCCAAGCCAAAATTGACATCAGAAGTATTCTTACTTGCCTTTAGCCTTGACTATTTCACTGTTACTTTTGTGCTTCTACAGAGTATTTGACAATGAGCAGGCAATTTCTACCATCCGCACCACGTTCGTATACAACCCGGTCAGCTAACCGCCGGAGGAGAAACCATCCATACCCACCTACTTGCAGAGTACCTGGGGCTGGCTCTGCGATCGCATCAGGATTGAAAGGTTTTCCGTAATCCCAAATTCTAATCTCTAGTCGGTCAATCCACAGATAAACGTTAATTTCAATGGTTGTTTCCGGGGGTAAAGCATGATGAGCGTGACGAACAGCATTGGTAAAACCTTCTGCTAATGCTAAATTGAGGCGATCGAGTTGGGTTTTTGACCAGCCAAGTTGAGACAAGTGTTGCAGACAAAATTGCTCAAACCATTCTTGCACCTGGTTTAAGAGCCTGAGTTCGCTCTTAACAGTCAGATGGTCTTGCTGCACTATACTAAGCATTAACTGTAAGTTGAATATAAGTAAACCCAAGTTGCTAGTTCTTAAATTCTGCGCTATTCGCAAAATTTCTCTCACATAAAAAAATCTAAATTGACATATTCTGTGTACCAAAATACAAAACATGAATCATTTTGGCATTCTGAGGGTTGTAACTAGCAACTTAAGTTAAGTAAGTAATGTTTGTATTTGTTGACTTTTGATGATTGGAGTTTTTGGAATAGCTTTTCCATCCAAAACTTCAAATCCCAGATGCAATCTGAACTATTGAAGAAGAATTCAGAATTCAGAATGCAATCAGTGAAGGATACTCTGCGGGATCTTGCTACAGACCCAACACTATCTTGTTGACCACTAAAAAAAGCATATTTAGTGTAGGAATTAGACCGGAAGTAACTTGCTTCTCCGTATGATACGCGGACTCGCTTTGGGTGGCGTTATCCGCTTTTTGATTCAGAATTAAATTCTGTTAGCGGATAGCTAAGGTTTAGCCCATTCTGACTTCTGATTCGTGAATTCTTTCCTGTTAAAATTGACGCCTGTTGATTGTTTTCAAAAGCACATCTGCATCTGCTCTTGAAACTCACAGGCGTCAAAGCATTTTCTAGTGACTAATTTAGAATAGTCCCAAGGTCAAAGATTTATCCAATGGCAAAGCAGCACCAATACCTAGCCACAGTGTAACAAGAGTACCAACAAGGAATACTGTGGTTGCAACTGGACGGCGGAAAGGGTTTTGGAACTTATTCACGTTCTCAATAAAGGGAACGAGGATTAGACCTACTGGTACAGAACCCATTGCTAACACTCCTAAAAGTTTGTTAGGAAGCGATCGCAAAATTTGGAAGACTGGATACAAGTACCACTCTGGCAAAATTTCCAGTGGTGTGGCGAAAGGATTTGCTGGTTCACCGGTCATTGCAGGATCTAGCACAGCTAGAGCCACAATCGCAGCGAAGGAACCCATGATCACAATTGGAAAGACGTAAAGTAAGTCATTAGGCCAAGCGGGTTCACCATAGTAGTTGTGACCCATGCCTTTAGCGAGTTTGGCTCTTAACTGAGGATCGCTCAGGTCAGGTTTTTTTTGTGTTGACATTTTGAAATGTGTTCTCCTGCTTAGTTAAATTAAAGCATTTATGAAAGCTATCAGCTACTAGGCAACCAACAGGCAAGAAACAGCGTTTTTATATCTACAGTCATCAGCCTGAAGGTTTTCTATAGCTTGAGGCTTCAGATACAAGTATTTATTTTTTGGAACTTATGTGCAATTAATTTCTTGTGTTTCATAAGTTTAAAACAAACAACTCGATCTGAAAACTAACAAATGTTGCCTTTCGCTAATAGCTGAGATTACAAAGGCCCGGAAATGCCTTGCTTACGGATCATCAAGAAGTGAAACAGCATGAATACTGCAATCAACCAAGGTAGTACAAATGTGTGTGCGCTGTAGTAACGAGTTAGTGTTGCTTGACCAACACTAGAACCGCCACGCAGCAGGTCGGAAATCAGAACTCCAACTACAGGAATTGCTTCTGGTACGCCGCTAACGATTTTCACAGCCCAGTAACCAACTTGATCCCAAGGTAGAGAATAGCCTGTAACTCCGAAGGAAACGGTGATCACAGCTAGGATGACACCGCTGACCCAGGTTAATTCGCGGGGCTTTTTGAAACCACCAGTGAGATAAACCCGGAAGACGTGCAAAATCATCATCAACACCATCATGCTGGCAGACCAGCGATGGATGGAGCGAATTAGCCAACCGAAGTTTACATCAGTCATGATGTACTGCACTGAGGAGAAAGCTTCAGCAACTGTTGGCCTGTAGTAGAACGTCATGGCAAATCCAGTAGCAAACTGGATGAGAAAGCAAACCAGGGTAATTCCACCCAGGCAGTAAAAGATATTGACGTGGGGAGGGACGTACTTGCTAGTAACGTCTTCGGCGAGTGCCTGAATCTCCAGGCGTTCCTCAAACCAGTCGTAAACGTTGGCCATACAATCTCAAGTTCCTAAAAGTCGGTTGCGGTTGATAAATCCCGAAGTTCTGAATCGGCAGAAGCCTTCGCTCAGACTTCTCTCCCAAATAGTAATTTTGGGATTTTAGTAAAAAGGAGTTTTTTGGAAAGCTTTTCAGCTTTTGGCGTGCTCAGAGACTTCAGAAACTTTACACTCTGTAAAGATGGAATATATTGCGATCTCTTTACGCCCCTACACACAAAATGGTGGACACAAAGTAGATTTTATCCTTTGGTGAGTGGATACGATGCATCAGTTGACTGAACAACTTGATGAGAAAAATGCACCACTTCTATAAAAAAAGTAACATAATCGAGAGATAGATTTCATCAACAACAGAGGAAGTGGGCATTATCTAGACAATTTGGGTTGAGGTGGAATTGATAATGGGGTTCATGAACAAACAAGTCTTTCGGGTTGGATTTTCATTGTTAATGGCGTTTTGCTTGGTGTTGGGTACGCTCACTCAGCCAGCGCTGGCTTTGACTGGGGAACAAAAGCTGGTTTCGGAAGTTTGGCGAATTGTTAATCGTACTTATCTAGATGAGACCTTTAATCATCAAAACTGGGCGGCTGTGCGGCAAAAGGTTCTAGAGAAGCCACTGCCAGACTCAAATGCCAGTTATGCGGCAATTGGGAAGATGCTCAAGAGCCTCGACGATCCTTTTACTCGCTTTTTAGATCCAGAGCAGTACCGTAGCTTGCAGGTGAATACTTCTGGCGAACTGACTGGGGTAGGATTGCAAATTGCCTTGAATCCTGAGAATGGGAAGTTGGAAGTAGTGGCTCCCATCGCCGGTTCACCGGCAGATAAAGCGGGGATTCAACCACGCGATCGCATTCTCAAAATTGAAGGTGTTTCCACAGAAAATCTCACCCTTGATGAAGCTGCAACCAGAATGCGCGGGTCGAGTGGCAGCCTTGTGACTCTTGTGATCGAACGAGACGGAAAGGCAGAAATGGAAATTAGACTGACACGCGATCGCATTGCGCTTAACCCTGTAGTTTCAGATTTGCGTGTTTCTGCTGAGGGTACACCCATTGGCTACCTACGTCTTACACAATTTAATGCCAACGCTTCAACGGAATTGGCACACGCTATTTCTAGTCTAGAAAAAAAAGGCGCTGCTGCCTACATTTTGGATTTGCGAAATAATCCTGGGGGATTATTACAATCAGGAATTGAAATTGCCCGTCTGTGGTTAGACTCCGGCACGATCGTTTACACTGTTAACCGACAAGGTATTCAGGGTAGTTTTGAAGCCTTTGGGCCGGCTTTGACAAACGATCCTCTGGTGATTTTGGTGAATCAAGGAACTGCCAGTGCTAGCGAAATTCTCGCTGGCGCGCTCCAAGATAACGATCGCGCCCAGTTGTTAGGCGAAACGACCTTTGGGAAGGGCTTAATTCAATCTTTGTTTGAATTATCAGATGGTTCGGGCTTGGCAGTCACAATTGCTAAGTATGAAACTCCTGAACACCGTGATATTAACAAACTAGGTATTAAGCCGGATAAAGTTATTTCCCAACCAGCCATTAACCGCGAACAGATTGGCACTGAAGCGGATCTGCAATATCAAGCAGCAGTCGAACTTTTGGTGAAAAACTCGGTGGTGGCCAAAAAGGCGTAAAAAGTTAGGAGTTAGGAATTACGAGAGACGCGATTAATCGCGTCTGTACAATAGTTAGGAATTGCATTGTTTCCAGTCAGAGACCATTGGTGACAACTTAAAGTCATCAAGCATTTGTCAATAAGTAATAGTGCTGAAAATTTTGCCGAAAATCAGGGTAGAAAACACTATTTCTAAGCCAGCGAGCGTGTCATATTTAAAAGCATCGTTCATCCTTACTCTGAAAACTCAGTACAAGACTTAATTTGATACTCTCTCAAGTGGCTTATTTATCGCGTAACTACTATTGACAAAACTAGTTTCGCCTTAACTTGTCACGAATGGTCTCTGACCATCGGTGAGAAATTAAGACAATCTTACTTTTGTCAATTAAAAATTATGCTGAAAATTTGGAAAAAGCGGAGGTATGAACTTAACTCTTGTACTGAACTAATGGGTCAAGAATGCATGATGCCTATCAAGATAACGCGTAGACGCAAAGCGGCTTGCCTTTGGCATCGCCTGCTCAAAATTCTGTTTTCAACCCCGATTTCCGCAATCTTTTAAGTACTATTGCTTATTGACAAATGGGATCTGACCCTCATTTTTGGAGTTGATACGCAGGCGTCACGTCTTCAATTAACACCTGATCGCGGGGCACTCGGAAAACTTTAAGGGTTGAGAGTGTTCCCCCTACTTTTGTAATATCGCTGACTGCCTTTAACGTACAAGTCAAAGCTTTTGATGTCACTTCAACCAAATTGTATCCGTGGGTTGCGGAGTTAAAATATTGGATATGTGCATTACTAGCTGTAAGCACTTGAGTAATCAGGTTGATTGGTGGTAGGGGAACTCCCAACGAGCCAGGACCAGTTTCCTCAGCAAAATTGGAAGATGTGGTTGAGCCAACTACAAACTCTACCCCTATCGGTACATCAAGTGGGTCATCAAAGTTCACTTTCTGATACCCAGTAACAAATGAGTGGAGGTCACCAGTGATTGTCACAAAGTTTTTAATTCCAGCCTTTTTGAAAGTTTGAAACAGTAGAGTGCGTTCAGCAGGATAGCCATCCCACTGATCTAACGCCACGAACAAATCCGGGGTCGGTTTTCCCAGGAATTGTGTTGCGAATGCTGACAATACCTTGAATTGCATGGTCATCACTTCATTACCCCAAATCTTCCAGATACAGGAAGATTTGCAAATTTGATTAATGAACCACTCACGTTGTCTGGAACCTAGCATAGTTCGGTTTGGATCGCTTCGGTTGGGACAGTCTGGGGTGATATATCGCTTCGGTGTGAGATAACGCTGCTGTTGCGCCTTAAGGTTGTCGCAGGGAGGCCCACTCCGATAAAGGCGCTCGTCCGTCATTACTAGTTCTAGTAAGTTGCCAAATTTAAATGTGCGGTAGATTTGCACAGAAGCCAGCGGATTCTTATCACTCAGGAAAGGAATACTGGTTGGGGTGTATTCTGCCCATGCTTGATTTGCTAACTGACGAAGCTCTGGTTTAAGAAATGGAACTTGGTCAGGAGCACTCACCCCAAAGCAATCGTTGGCAAACTCGTGATCATCCCAAATGGTGATAAAGGCAAAGCGCTCCCGTAGCTTTTGCAAATCTGAATCTCCATTGTAAGTCTGATAAAGGAATCTATAATCTTCAAGCGTGATAGCAGTAGGTTGACCATTAGGTAGCCGGAGGGGACGAATGCCACTCTGAAAACTTGCGTCTCCCACTGTTTCATAGATGTAATCACCCAAAAATACAACAAAATCTATCTCTTCTTCTGCAAGGAAGCGATAAGCGTTGTAGTAGCCGTTAGTGTAGTCCTGGCAGTTAATGTATGCAAAGCGAACTTGGTTGACCTCTGATTCAGAAGCAGGCAGTGTCTTGAAGCGACCCGTTCTGCTGGCTGTTCCTTTATAGATAAATCGATAGTAATAGGTGGTAGCGGGTTGGATCTGCCGGGAATTCAGGCGAACTTTGAGGGTGTAGTCCTTGAACGCATCTGTCTGTGCGACACCACGCAAGACGAATGTGCTAAATTTAGAATCTGTGGAAATCTCAAAGGCAGCTCGAACCAGACCAGGTTGAGGTGGAACAACACGAGTCCATAGAGTAATCCCGCACGGTTGCGGATCTCCAGATGCTACACTCTGCGGAAAAATGGGTGTGGTAGCATTGGCAGATTCTACAGCAAAGAATTCTTGGACTAGATCTTTGGTCATTCCTGCTATCTTGGGGAGTTTCTCACCCACCCAGATAACAACGCCTGTTGCCAGTGAGTATTTTAGAAATGTTCGCCTATCCATTTGCTTACTTAATTAGGTATAGTCAGTGTATAGCACTAGCTTCAGCTAAGTATATATAGGCAGTATTCATATAGTAATCCGCTTTGATTATTGAACTGACTTGCGTAGGCTGGGAGTAGGGAATAGGGAGTGGGGAGTAGGGAATAAGCCTTTTTGATTGGTACTTAATTTGTTCAAAAATCAAACAGGAGTCCTATATTATTACTAAATGATTGCCATTTTATATCAAGAACCACCACTAATCTCATTTTTTGCAACAGAACTCACTCAGAGTGAAAATTAGAAAAATGTTTGCTCCACTCTAGGGAGGTTAAACCAATTCGCAATTCGCAATGACGCTCGTTCGCCCTTGGCGTCTCCCCTTGGGAGAAGACTCGCTAACGCAATTCGCAATTACGTTTTGTGACGGGGATTTTACCCTGACACAAAATGTGCTGCCGTCGTTAGGCAGGGGAATTAAACCCTAAAAAAACTTTGTTAAATCGCTTTCCAGGTACGATTAAAGAAAGGGATCAAATAGAAGAAATTGAAAAGCCATCCTACAATCAGTGGACTGAAAAGTTTTGCGATGCCTGCGGCGGGCGTAGCCATCGCTAAAAAATAGTAGTGTATGATACCGTTTTTTGGGAAATGTTCAAAAAGTGATTGTAAGGGATGAATTATAACCTTAGCTTATAAATTAACCGCTTAAAATCAACCCTAGCTAGGCTCAGTCAGATAAGCCTAAGAAGATTTATGCGGCTTTTTGTTTATCAGGTTCAGCCAGAAGCTGGAAACGAGGTTTTAAAGAAGTTTCAGCTTAAGTTGACACCAATGGTGGGGCGGTTGACCGACCCTACAACCAACAACTGTGATTTTCTGGCTTATGCCGATAACGGTAGCTGAATCACAAATTCAGTTCCCTCGCCAAGTTGAGAATTCACCTCGAGCGCTCCGCCATGTTTTTCTACAATAATTTGACGGGCGATCGCAAGTCCTAATCCTGTTCCTTTTCCGACAGCTTTCGTAGTAAATAAATGGTCAAATATTTTTTGTTTTACCTCTTCATCTATACCCTTACCATTGTCGGTAATTGTAATTTTAACTAGATTATTTTTTACTGTGGTAGTAATTGTAATGCAGTTCGGATTTGCTTGAATTTCGTGAAAACTTCGGTCAATATTTGATTCTTCCAAGGCATCAATAGCATTTGCTAAGATATTCATAAATACTTGATTTAATTGTCCAGGAAAACACCCAACTTGAGGTAAAGTGCTGTATTCAGTTATCACTTCAATTGCTGGACGTTGCTCGTTAGCCTTGAGACGATGTTTCAAAATTAAAATCGTGCTGTCGATGCCTTGGTGAATATTAAACGGTACTTTATAATCTTTATCGGCACGCGAGAAAGTTCGTAAACTGGTGCTGATATTTTTCAGGCGATCGCACGCCATCGACATGGCATCAATCATCTTGGGCAAATCTTCTAAGCTATAATCCAAGTCAATTTCTTCGGCATGGTCTTTGATTTCATCATTTTTGTGGGGTAAACTTTCTTGATAAAGCTTTAAGTGTCCAACAATATCAGCGATAGTAGGTTTTGCTTGTTTGAGACTGGCAGCAATAAAACCAAGGGGATTATTCATTTCGTGAGCCACACCAGCAACTAAGTTGCCCAGTGCTGACATTTTTTCATTTTGAATAATTTGTAATTGGGCGTTTTGTAAATCATTTAAGGCTTGTTGCAAATCTTGTGATTTTTGTTGCAATGTAAGTTCAGTAAGTTTGCGATCGCGGATATCACGACAAATTGCAGCCACGTACAAGGGCTGGTCTGTTTGAGTATCATTGATCGTAAAAATGCTGTAATCAACTGGGATTTGCTCCTTGGTGATCGAGTGCTGCAAATACAGTTCGACTTGACAAAAACCCTGTTGAATCGCCTGCGGCACTATTGTCTGTCGAATTTGAGCCATAACTTCCTTGCTATGGAAGTTACTCATGTGCATACTCAAAATATCTGCTGTGCTGTCGATTCCCACTAGTCGCCGTCCAGACGGGTTTAAGTATAGACCTTGGCCATCGAGCGTCGCAATACCGATAAAGTCTGTGCTATTTTCTACAACAGCAGCCAGTTTTTGCAGTTCTTGCTCTGCCTGTTTCCGAGCACTAATATCAATCACCACTCCATCCCAGGTGATTGCCCCATCGGCTTCTCGCTGTGGCCGAGCCGCAGATTGAATCCATTTTACGGTTCCAGAAGGCAGGATAATCCGCCATTTTTCCTCAAAGGGTGTGAGATTTTGGGCAGAGTAAGCGATCGCTTGGGCAATAGCTGGGCGATCGTCAGGATGATTCATGTTGTAAAGGCTATGCGTCCCTGCCATCACCAACTCTGGCTCTAACTCATACAAGTCGAAACAGCCAGAACTAACGTAGGGTGTGGAAGTTGAACCATCCACCTCCAGACGGAATTGGTACACCATCCCAGGAATATTATTCGCCAAATTTTGGAAGCGGATTTCACTAGCCTGCAATTTTGTGAGAGATTGTGCCAAATCTTGAGCATATTTCTGATAATTTTGGTAAATTCGGGCATTTTCTAAAGAAATTGCCGCTTGAGCGCAAAGCAAGTTCAGCAGTTCGACGCGATCGCTCGTAAAGGCTCCGGTTGCCAAATTATTTTCTAGATACAATATGCCAAGCAACTTACCCTGATGCAAAATCGGGCTACACAAGATACTCTTGGGCTGCTGTTGCTGAATATACGGGTCATTGATTAGTTGCGGATGCACCGTGGCATCGGTAATTACTGCTGGTTGTAAGTTGCGTTTGACGTTATTAATTAAGCCAACTGGCACATCAACAGAGTCTTCAACAGACTCTGGGTTAAGCAACATCGGGTAAAAATCAATGTTGGCAGCCTGATTCTGTACATCACTCACCGAAAGCTGTGCTAAAGCCTGAACTAGCAACCGATCTGACTCCAAAAGCATGAATACACATTTATCGGCTCCAGCATTTTCAATGACGATAGAAAGCAATACTGAAAGCAATTTTTCGAGTTCGATTTCCCCAGAAAGGGTTTGAGAAGCTTTGAGAATGGCTGCTAAATCTAAAGCAACAGAGACGCTGCTACTACTGGAAGTGGCGGAACTGGTGGAAGTGAAACTCTCCAATGTAAAGATAGTTTCGTTAGTTGAGAGGGGAGAACGGGTTTGCCCTAAGATGGGAGCGAGGAGTTGAGGATAGTGGCGTTCTAAGTCAGCAACTTTGGCTTTCGCACCCCAACGAGCATAGCCATAGTAGGCGTTTGTCATGTATTCCTGGGCTATGCGCTGTTTACCCCAGTCGAGGTAAAATTTAGCTGCCAGTTCATTGGCTAAAGCTTCTTCTTGGATGTATTCGTTTGCTTTAGCTTCGGTGATGGCGCGATCGTACAAATCTGTTGCGTTGGTTTTTTCACCTAGAACTCGACACCGTTCTGCGGCAACTAGCGCCCAGCGTTGAGCTTGATTGCTGGGTGCATGAGATGTCCACTCCTGAAGTTTCTCCTGATGAATAGAGACTTGATCTAGAATAGCTGCTTGCTCTGTCTCACTAGCAGTTGGATAAATCGCTAATCGCACTAGCGCATCGTAGAAGGAGAATAGCGGAACGTGCATGAGTCCTACTGCTACGCCCAAATACTGTTCTGTCAAACGGGCATTTAAGAGCGCTTGTTCGTAGCGATGGAACAGATAGGAAAGGAGCAGTTTATTGAAATAAAGTTGATAGAGAGCCAGCAATTGATTGGCTTCGAGATGAAGTTGAATCATCTCATCTTCATCATAATGTTTGCTACACAACCGATCTGGTTCAGCCGTCGGTTCCAGCAAATTAAGAACCGCTTGATAGTAAATACTTTGAATGTGAAGATAGCCATCCTGACGAAATTGCTGGATGACCTTGCGGTGTTCATCCATCGTCTGTTTGAGAGCAGAAAGTTCCTGCCCACTCAAATAAGCGGTGTAGCCGTAGCCCATGAGACTGAGGGCAGCATACTGTAGATCGCCCGTTTCTACTCCACTGGCATAAGCTTGCAGAAAGCCGTCTAGCGTGTCTTTCGCGGGTTCTTGCCAATGTCTGAGGAAGGTGTTGAATCCAAAAATGGTTTTAGCAGCGAGCTTGTGGGCATCGATATGCTGTAACAGGTTCATCCCTAATTGCCCAAAGCGATAGCCCGCATCAATATCTCTTAACATGGCAACCAGCATCAACCCGTACTGGTTATAACCATAAGTTGACTCGGTTGCATTCCCGTATTGCACAGATAAATCGATTTGAACAAAGGTGAGCAAGGGTAACAGGTCTGGAGCAACTTGATAAGCAGCAGAGATGATGTTTGATATAATAGTCATTGCTGCTTTTTGCTCCAGTGCGCTCATTTCGGGTAACTCCAACAAGGATTCAATCGATCTGTTGGCAAGGAGTCTTTGGGTGTGCTGAAGCGCCTGCTCGATGTCTACCTGGGTAGGTTGTTCTGGCAGATACACACCCAGTTGTTTTAGCACTTCTCGCGCCAGCCGCAAAGCTTCTAGATGTTGATTTTGGGCGATGCAAGCCTGGATTTTAGCCTGATATGTAGTCACCCGATCGAGCCAGGAATGGGTATGAGTCAGCACCGTTTCTGCTAACTGCTCCATCTGTTCAAAATTGGTGCTGAGGTAGGCTGCCTCTGTTGCCCCTTCATAGAGGGCGAGACACATGTTGTATTGATGTTGCCAGCGATCGCCAGGAAGCAGGTCGATGCCCGCGATTAAATAGGCCAGAGCAGCATTGTAAGCCGTTGCTGCTCTGGCTTTGCGTCCAGCAGCAAGATTTAACTGGGCGAGTTCATGGCGTTGAGATGGTTGAGTAATCAGAGATTGCCCGACATTGAGATGATTGACGATATCAAACAATTTTTCGCCTTGATCGTTGAGCGAAGTCTCCTGCAACAAAAGCTGCCCAATTTTAAGATGGGTTGCTTGTTTTTGGTCGTCAGGAATCAAGGAATAGGCAGCTTGCTGGACGCGATCGTGCAAGAATTTGTAAACTGTCATTTGTCCTTTGTCATTTGTCATTTGCAAATGACAAAGGACAAATGAGGAATCTTGATAAAACTTATAAACCTCGTTGGTTGGAATCACCAATCCTTCTTGCAATGCTTTCCACAAGTCTGAAGCGGTTTCGGTGTGGGACTTTTCAGAAACGATCGCCAATGTCGCCAAATCAAACTGATTGCCGATACAAGCTGCCAGTTTCAAAACATCTTGAGTGTTGGATGACAATTTCTGAAGCTGTTGTGCCATAAATTCCACCACATCATCGGTGAGGGCAAGCGATCGCACTTGCGCTACATCACACTGCCAAAAACCTACCTCCCAATCAAAGCTAATCAGCCCATCCTCATGTAGCACTTTCAAAAACTGAGTTGTGAAAAAGGGATTGCCTTTAGCTTTTTGATAAACTAACTCTGTTAACAGTAATGCCTTTTCAGTTGCACAACTGAGCGAATCGGCGATTAAATGGTTGACATCTGCTTGACTCAAGGGAGCTAGGCTCAAGGTTTTGATGCCAGAAGATGCCTTTTCAATTTCATCTACCGTTAACATGAGTGGATGAGCCGCAAACACCTCGTTATCGCGGTATGCGCCAATAATGAATAGATAGCTGCAATCGCTCTGAGACATTAACAACTTCAGCAAATTCAGCGATGCCGAATCTGCCCACTGCAAATCATCCACAAATATTACTAACGGATGCTCTCTGGTTGCGAACACCTGAATAAACTGTTGGAACAGCAAATTGAAACGGTTCTGGGCCGCACTGCTTGAGAGTTCAGCGATCGCAGGTTGTTTGCCAATCATCTGCTCCAGTTCAGGAATCACCTCGATCAGGACTTGCCCGTTCTCTCCAACTGCCGCTAAAATCTTGCTCTGCCATTGCTCCAGTTGGGTATCGCTTTCACTAAGCAACTGTCCCATTAGATCACGAAAGGCTTGTACAAAAGCAGACAGAGGAATGTTGCGGTTGAACTGGTCATACTTGCCCTTGATGAAGTAGCCGTTCCACCGCACAATTGGCTTATGCACTTCATTGACGACTGCGGTTTTGCCAATACCAGAGAAACCTGCCACCAGCATCAATTGAGAGCTACCATTGGCAACCTGACCAAATGCCTCTAATAAGGTCTTTACTTCCAATTCCCGTCCGTAGAGTTTTTCTCTTATGAGAAAGCGATCGCTGATATCGCGCTGTCCTAAATCAAACCAGGTGTGTTTGCCTGTTTCTCGCCACTGTTCTAAGCAGGTAACAAGGTCATGTTTAAGTCCTAGCGCACTTTGATACCGGTCTTCGGCGTTCTTCGCCATCAGTTTGCGGACAATTTCGCCCAGCATCAAGGGCAATTTGGGGTTGAAATCGCAGAGGCAGGGTGGAAGTTTTGCAATGTGGTAATGCACCAACTCCATCGGTTCATGGGACTCAAAGGGCAATTTTCCACTCAGTAGTTCAAAGAAGGTCACACCTAAAGAATAGAAGTCACTGCGGTAGTCAATGCCTCTGTTCATCCGTCCGGTTTGCTCTGGCGACAGATAAGCTAGCGTTCCCTCCAATCCATTGAGGCTCTGGATTTCCTGGGTTTCTCGTGGTAAGAGTGAGGCAATACTAAAGTCAATCAGCTTGATTTCTTTGGTGTCAGGGTGAATCAAGATGTTGGCTGGCTTGATGTCTTTGTGAATGACGCGCTGTTGATGTAACTGGTGTAAGGTGTCTAGCAGTTGCAGAGCATTGGGTAGGAATTGCTCTAATGTCAGTGTTTTTCCTTGAGTAAATTGCCGCAGGGAAACACCACCAAAGTCTTCCATGACTAGGGCATAGCCATTGTGATAGGCTTCCAGGCTGTAGGGTTTGATAATGCCAGAAATATCTAGGTTTTTAGCGATGGCATATTGGTTGCGAAACTGTACTAATTCGCTAAAAGTTGGGTATTCTCGTTTTAAGAGCTTGATGACAACTGGTAGGCGATCGCATTCTCGAATTGCCCGATACACTTGAGTACGAGAACCTGAATAAAGTTGCTCGATGATTTGGTAGCCAGCAATCCTTAAAGTTCCATCAACTTTTGCGCTCATAAATTTTGACGAAAATTTATTTATACTAGTGTTATAATTCCCACTACCATATCTTGGTTAACAAACGTTAGAAAAGTTGCATTGGGTATAAGGCACTAGTACCGCAAGGCGGAAGTCAAATCCAATTCGCAATTCGCAATTCGCAATTAACAAAGTTTGGGGGTTTAAGTCCCCTGCCTGTAGAGGCAGAAGGTTTTGTGTCGGGGTCTAAATCCCCGTCACAAAACGTAATTGCGAATTGCGAATTGGTTTAATTGGGTGGTAATTCTAAACCCATTTCACCCAACAACCCCTTGCGAAAATCTGTTAAAAGTTGCCTTGCAGCTCGCTCGATATCACCTTTGTAACGATGTTCTGCTAAGGCGTGCAAATAGGTATCTCCGGTCTCTGATGTCGAATCGAGTTGGTAGCGAGACTGTAATGGTTTTTTTGGTAATAAATCTGCGGCTACAGCTTCTAAATAGTTGAGTAAATCCACTAGAGCTGCTGCTACTAGTTGGTTATCGTAAGATGCTTCACCGATATCATCACAAATAGCTAATTTCAATGCTGCATCTTGGTCTTCTAATCTTAAAGGGATGACACCAGGAGCATCTAGCAATTCTAAATGTTCGGAAATTCGCACCCAGCGTAGTTGGCGAGTTACTCCAGGACGGGCCGCACTTTCCACGATTCGCTTTCCCAACAGGCGGTTAATTAAAGCTGATTTACCGACATTAGGAAAACCAATCACCACAGCCCGCACTGGACGGGGTAACATGCCGCGATCGCTTCTTCTTTGATTGAGTTCTACCCCAGCGGCTTGCGCTGCCCGCGCTACTTCTGCTATACCTTTACCATGTTGAGCGTTGGTAAAATAGGGGACTTCTCCTTGACGTTTAAACCAATCGATCCACAGCGATCGCATTTGCGGAGTAATCATATCTACTCGGTTAAGTATCAACACCCGTGTTTTACCCTCCACCCACTCACCTATTTGGGGGTGGTGAGTCGCTAAGGGAATCCGAGCATCTCGTACTTCAAACACCACATCTACGCGCTTCAGCTGTTCTTTGAGCTTCTTTTCAGCTTTCGCAATGTGACCTGGATACCATTGAATCAGGTTTAATCTATAGTTTTGAGTTATAGCCATTTGTCTTTTGTCCTTTGTTATTTGTCTTTTGTCCTTTGTTATTTGTCCTTTGCAAATGACCAATGACAAATGACTAATGACTTCCTCTAGCAGCTTGATGTAAAATCAGACGGTTGCCATCAGGGTCATAAGCATAGATTTCTCTGCCGTGGGAAGCAATGGAAATGTCTCCTGGTGGAGGATAGCCCAAAGCAGTTAGGTGAGCGATCGCATCTTCTAAGTTACTCACCTCTAAACACAAACTTATCTTACTTTTGGTGTAGACACAAAGTGGCTTGTCGTCAGACATGGCTTCAAATTCCGATTCGTTTGTGTTCTTTGGTTTAAAAATACCTAATCGCATACTAACCAAATTAAACTCAGCATAGACATTCGGAATCAAAAAAACTGGTTTTTGCTCTAGTAATTTGGTATAGAAATTTACTAAATTCTCACAATTAAGCGATGCTATGGTGACAAATGCGTTACTGTACTGGAAAACCATTTAAGCTTTAAGTTCTTTGATTTTTTGAGACTCTCACTTTTCTAAAGTTCTCACACTCAGCACTTGCGGCGGTGTCGAATCTGGTGGATAAATCACATCTATCTGTACTATCCGCTGAGTTGAAGGTGGAAGTACAAGCTGCACCAATGGTTCTAACACCTGACCAGTTCTGTGCCATAGATGTATGTAGCGCGTCTTTTGTTGACCTTGGTCATCGAAATAGCGTAGCCGTACTGTACCACGGAAGAAAGGAAAATCTAGGGATGGTTTGCGAAAACGCACACCACCTTGAGATAATTTATCTTCCTTCAAAGGTGTTTCTAAAGTAACAGTCACAGTCTGGTTTTGATTGGTATTATTGCTTAAGGGTAAGGTGAGTTTATATTCCACCCCATAATTACCATGTGCTTCATAAGCCGTATCTGGATAACGTACCAGCATTTTGGCCGTTTGGATTTGTTGAGTGCCCAATCGGCCACTAAGCAATGTGTCTAAACCATAAGAAATAGCTTTGCCACGCTGGGGAATAGTCAGATATTTGGTTTGGGGATTATCTACCAACTTTGCTTGCCATTGGGAGCCACTAGACACACCAGCTACACGTCCATAAATTAGTGCACCACTGGTAGCATTTGGAGGAGTAGGGGTTTTATCTCGCGGCCCGGCGAAGTTGCCGGTATTTAGTAAAGCTTGCCATTCTGCAAGAGTGGGTTGGCGTTCTGTATTATCAGAATTTTTCTTGGCAAACATTGCTAAACTTGCTGCATAAACTCGATCGCTACTACGCAGCCGGATAAAGCTAGAACGCCCATTCACCGGCTTTTCTAGATTTCGTACAGGAATCGGATGATTTAACAACATCCGGCTTTGTCCTGGGGGAATTATCAGCTTTGCGGGAAAATCTGCTTGTCGAACACCTCGGAGTACATCACCAACAGCGCGATCGCCTGGGCCTGAGTAAGCCTTACCATCATTATTTTCTATGTAGGGGGATAAGGTGACAAAGGGCGCATCCTGCATCAAATAACTCGCAGCTTGCAATACATCTACTGTTACTGGTTTTTTACCAGGGTTCTGCACAATTACACCCAGGTATAGCGTTTGTAAATCCTTGGGAGTGTGGCTGTAGTGGTGGGTAAATAAGTCAAAGCGTCCTTGAAAGGGAAAATTAAGGTGTGCTGCTGGAATTTTTTTACCGTTTGGAGGAAAGGTAGAAAGTAAAATACCCTCAGTTTTAACCCATTCTGGGCTATTGCTGTTAAAAACGGGTATGTTATCCAACTTGCCTGGTAAGGCTCGAACTTCTCCTGGTTGCACAATTTCTTGAGGCGCTGGCTTCGGTGAAGTTTGAGCGATCGCTGAATTATCTTTTTGAGTTGTGCATCCAAAGGTTTGAGTTATGGCAAGTCCTAATAAAAGTGTAAATACAGGTGATGGGAATTTAGTCAGCATAAATTTGAGCATCAAAAAAGCTGTGGTGTCAAAGATCAGAAGTTATTACTACAAGTTTCTTGAAGAAGATTTCTGATGATGCGTAGGCATAGCCCGCCGCAGGCATCACGATTAAATTGTAAGTATAGTTCCAGTAGCCCACATCAGCAAGGCTTTTGATGTTTAAAGAGAGTGTCGATGGTTGAAGCGAATTTGAGAAAGTTCACTGATAGTAGAAATCAAATCAAGATAATCAGTCATCTATGCAAAAATCTGCTGTAAATTTAAAACAAAACCAGGGAGAACATCTTCACCCGATAAACTTGTGGGAGATTGTAAAACTTCCGGTGCAATATTTGGGCGATAAATTATTACTTGTTTATCTTTAGGATTAATTAACCAACCCAGTTGTAAGCCATTTGCTAAGTATTCCGCCATTTTAGCTTTAGTATCTTCCACATCATCAGTTTCAGAAACTAATTCCACTGCAAAATCAGGACACAAAGGGAGAAATTTCTTTCTTTGTTCTGGGGTAAGAGCATCCCATCTTTCTATCCTTACCCAAGAAGCATCAGGTGAACGAGTTGCCCCATTTGGCAGTTTAAACCCAGTAGAAGAATCAAAAGCTTTTCCCAAATTATTTTGATTGCTCCAAAACCATATCTGACCTAATAAATCAAAATTACGGTTTCCCGTTTCTCCCCCAGTAGGTGACATGATAATTAATTCCCTTTCAGCAGTTAACTCTAGTCGTAATTCTTTATTTACGGCTACAATTTGTGCAAATTCCTCATCAGTAAATTGCAGATTAGAAGGTAATTGTAAGGTTAAAGCAGTCACGTTGCGTCGCTCCGAATTCAAAATTCACGCATTCAAAATTCAAAATCTTCCCTCCCCGCAGGCGGGGTGGGATTGGGGGTGGGGTGTTAGGTGACTTACTTTTGCAAGAGGTCTAATAACTATTTGTTCTTGATCAATTGCCTGAGTCATTGCTGTATCCTCAATAAAAATAATAAGATAGCTTTTGATGTATAAAGGGAGTGTCGATGGTTGAAGCAAACTTAAGAAAGTTCAGTGATAGTAGAAATCAAATCAAGATAATCATCTATGCAAAAATCTGCTGTAAATTCAAAACAAAACCAGGGAGAACATCTTCACCCGATAAACTTGTGGGAGATTGTAAAACTTCCGGTGCAATATTTGGGCGATAAATTATTACTTGTTTATCTTTAGGATTAATTAACCAACCCAGTTGTAAGCCATTTGCTAAGTATTCCGCCATTTTAGCTTTAGTATCTTCCACATCATCAGTTTCAGAAACTAATTCCACTGCAAAATCAGGACACAAAGGGAGAAATTTCTTTCTTTGTTCTGGGGTAAGAGCATCCCATCTTTCTATCCTTACCCAAGAAGCATCAGGTGAACGAGTTGCCCCATTTGGCAGTTTAAACCCAGTAGAAGAATCAAAAGCTTTTCCGAGCTTATTCTGTCTGTTCCAAACTCCTAAATCAAGATACAGTTCAAAATTACGGTTTCCCGTTTCTCCCCCAGGAGGTGACATGATAATTAATTCCCCTTCAGCAGTTAACTCTAGTCGTAATTCTTTATTCACGGCTACAATTTGTGCAAATTCCTCATCAGTAAATTGCAGATTAGGAGGTAATTGTAAGGTTAAAGCAGTCATAATTAATTCGCTCATTTTTTAAAAGAGGGCCCAGAAGTCGCACTACAGCTAAAAGTTGGAAAATACTCAAATTTCTAACCACTTGCTTAAGAATATTCTTCAGGCTTATTAGATACTGATAATAATTGAGAGTTAATTTCATCTGGATTCTCTAAGTTAAATTCAAAACCCCCTTGAAGGGCCATTCTTTTTTGAATATTTGGAAAAGAGTCTTTAATATTTTCATGAAACTTTAAAAGTTCTTCATAATTAAAATTCTCATGAAGATTCACCGTTATATCAAAGATAGCTTCGGTAATAGGCGGATTAGGGAATCTCATTTTTGATTTGTTCAAAAATCATTGAACAGTTGTAGATAAAAGTTATATATATTCATAGTTTACAAGACTTTGCAACAATTATCTGTATCAAAACCAGATACTATATTAGACCTTCAATACAACCTTCTTCCACGGTTGCATAATACCCCTGCAATCGCTTCTCTTTTTCTTCCCAGTCAGGAAGATAAGCATACATATAACACTTAAATAGCTTACCGTGGTTGGGAACGAGGAGATGCACAAGTTCGTGAACAATGACAAACTCACCCAATTCTTTCGGTAAGTCTAGCAGTTCAGTATTCAAGGTTAAACGTCCTGTGGTGGAGATAGAAGCCCATTTGCGCTTCATGGGACGGAATTGAATTTGTTTGACTTGGACTTTAATACGATCGCTCCATTCTCCCACAGCGTCCTTAAATGCTTGCGCGTCTTTCCATTTTCGATTGTCGCAGCTAGCAATCATGATTCGACTCGTTCGAGTTTTAGCAGGTTGTTGGTGACTTCAATAGTCTGCTCAACTGAGCTTGTAATAGGATAAATATTAGCGTAAAGTTCGGTTCTTAAATCAATTTCCTGACGCGCATCCCACCAATAATCAGGGAAGTTGCTATAAATAGTGTTGATAATTTCGGCTTGGTTGATATCCAGCTGAGTAACTGCTTGCTTGATGACAGTGTAAATTGCAAAGGGCGATTTACACGGGCGATTCCCTGTAAGAGAACGTGGTCGCGCATCGGTTTGTCGAGATACATACAGTAAAGTATCGGCGCATCAAACCCCGTCAATAGTTTCTCGGTGACGATGAGAATTTTCGGCAAGGCTTTGCGGTGGTTTTCGTAAAGTTGGCGAATTTTGGTTACAGCATCAGCATCGCCACCGCAGAGGCTTTCTAAAGTTTGGGCATCTTCAGCAGAACAATAACCTGTAAAAGTTAGGGTTTTGTTGTCGTAGTTAAAATCTTTGGGGCGAGATTCGATAAAGTCGATGACTGCATCAGATAAGGATATTTTGGCAGAAACGACGGATTTTTTAATAAAGGCTTTGCGGACTTCTTTCTCTTCGGCATCAGTTAGGTTGTACTCTCGCAGTCCTGCGGCTGTAGTCCGGGAATAAACGACGGTTGAATATTCGCTAGGGAGATATTTATCTAAGGCTTGTTTGTAAAGT
Source organism: Nostoc sp. ChiQUE01b (assembly GCF_034531255.1). Taxonomy (NCBI): domain Bacteria; kingdom Bacillati; phylum Cyanobacteriota; class Cyanophyceae; order Nostocales; family Nostocaceae; genus Nostoc; species Nostoc sp. ChiQUE01b. Next base: position 89,620 of record NZ_JAVRBM010000031.1, read on the forward strand.
TTACAAGCTTCCCGGTCTACACCAACCATAAAAGCTTTAAAGCCCATTGGTTCAACGTAGTCCCGGAAGTGTGCGGCGACAAAATTTCGCTACTTTATCTACTCTATCTTCACTTTTGAGAAACTCTTTTAATTTAACAGCGCGATCGAGAATGCCATCAAGTTCTTCTATGTCGTTAATGCCTTCTGCGGCTTGGAGTTGGAGAAATTCTTTTTCTAAAATTTCTTGGGGAACGCGAAACTCTGATTTCGCCAGGGCATAATTTAGCTTTAGGGTTGTGCCATCTCGTACCGAGTCGGCGGTTGAATACAAATCTAGGCTGTATTTCGGGTCACTAGGTTCGCCGAAGGTTTGGAAAGTGTTTTGTCCTTTTGCTGCTTTGCTGACGGGTGTACCTGTGAAACCGATAAATGTGGCGTTGGGGAGGGCAGCCATCAAATATATGCCGAAATTACCGCCTGTGCTGCGGTGTGCTTCATCGACTAAGACGGTAATTGTAGAACGCTTATTTTCTACTTTCATCTTGTCGAATTTGTGAATCATGGCGACGATTAAGCCGCGATAATCATCTTGGATGAGTTTTTCTAAGTCTGCTTTACTGGTTGCGACTTCATAACTTTTGATGCCATAAGCTTTGAGGTTTTTGTCTAGTTGGTTTTCTAGTTCGTTGCGGTCAACAATCATGATTACGGTATTATCGCCGCTAATATTGCGGAGTTGGGCGGCAACTGTAATCATGGTGAGGGTTTTACCACTACCTTGGGTATGCCAAACTAGTCCGCGTTTTTTATTCGGGTCTTGGATGCGTTGCAAGACTTTTTTGACTGCACGGGTTTGGTGTTGGCGTAAAATTACTTTGGTTAAGCCGTCATCGCGTTCGAGGAAAACAATGTAATATCTGAGAATCTCTAAAAAGCGTTGATGGTCGAAGAAGGTTTTGATTTTCTCTTCGTAGTCGCCTTCAGTGATGGTATTGCTTTGTTTGTTCAGTTTCCATTCAAACAAGTTTTTGCGGTTGGTATTCCAGGTTAAGCCATACCAGAAATTCCACAATTCTGTGATTTCAAAAACTTGGGGAAAGGCTAGCAATTCGGGGGTTTGGTTGTGGTAGCGGCGAATTTGGTCAATGCCTAATGCTAAACCATCAGTTTTCTTTTCTCCTTTGGTTTCAGCGATCGCAACGGGGATACCGTTAATCAGAAAAATAATATCAGCGCGGTTGGGAAATTTTACGCCTTTTTGCGACCATTCATCTGTGACTTGGAAGATGTTATTTTCCGGGTTGTTAAAGTCGATGAGGGTAATGTTTCTGTCGCGGTTTTCTTGGGCGACAAAAATAGATTGTTTGCCTTGCAACCAGTTTAAAGCTTCGCGGTTGCCTTCGATGGTACTGTCAATGTTTCGCAGGCGGCGAAGAATTTCATCTATATTGTTAGAGGTGACAACGCCAGGATTTAGTTTAATTAGTTGACTGCGAAGAACATCGGCAAAGTAGCGTTCTTTGAGCTTTTCCTCTCCCTTTCCTTCCCGCCGTTGTAATGCCTCTTTTGAAGTTAGGTATTCCCAGCCAATATCATAGGCATATTTCAGCATCGGTCTTTGCACGGCGGAAGCTTCGCTCATACGTAAGTCTCAGTTAAGGGTTGGGTAGAAATTTTACCTGTCATCAGTTGTTCTAGCATGGCGTGGAAGAGTTCGTCAGTAAGGGCGATTTCTTTTTCTAGGGCTTGAATTTTGCGATCGCAAGCCTGTAAAGTTCCAATAAGTTCGTGTTGCTCATTAAGAGGTGCAACAGGCACTAAAACAGATTTAATCGTCTGTGTATTGATATTAAATTTTCCATCAGCCGCGTTAGATGCTCTACCACTTAAATAACTCTTCCCTCTATGAGTCATGGTGTAAAATTGGACAAATTCAGGTAACAAAGTATGAGGCTTAAGTCTTACTCGTATTAGATAAGATGCAAACATAGCTTGAGGAGGGTTTCTACAAAAAACAGCACATCTACCAAGATATTCCTTTCTTCCATTCGTCCTTACAAAAAGTAAATCACCAACTTCTAAGAATAGCTTTTTAAATTCTTTTTTGTCTGGCTTTGTAAACTTTAAATCAGATATATTTATCTCGCCACCAATCACATTTGGAATTCTTAAAACAGGAATACCGCTAGTATCCGAATCACACAGTTTTGATGTACCGTACTGGAGAAATTCACAAACTTTATCCAGCGTTACAACTTCCCAACTCTCTGGAATTTCGCCTATATCCGTCTGCTTGCGCGGTTCCTTGCGAGTGCCATGAGTAAAGAGATACTGCATCAGTGCTGCTTTGCGTTCCCGTTCCAGTTCTAACTCTCGCTGGCGGGTTTCTTTGGCTTTCTGGATGGTTCGCAGAGTGTGGGCGATCGTTTTTTGTTCGGGGACTGGGGGAAGATAGATAATTTTTGCATAGGCATCATTTCTATTAAGTCCTGGAATAGCTAGTGAACTATTCAAAGCAGATAAATTAAGTATTGAAAGACTATAGTATAGATAATATAAATCACATGGCTGCTTAACATCATCAATATAATAGGTAGTATCTATTGGATAGCATGGTATCAAACTAAAATTAACTTTACCTATAGAGCCTTTTCTGCCAATAACAATAGTTTTACTAGAAGTAATAGCCTGATTATGCCAATCTATAATACCGTTAGAACCATAAACAGGTATAGAACCACTTTCGCGCTGAGATTTTGGAAGTGTTTTTCCATAGATAAATTCACACACATCTCCCAACTTGACAACTTTCCAATGAGAAGGTAATTGAATCTCACCCATTCCTACCCCTCTCATATTCCATCAGCAATAATCAAATCTATCATTTCATTCTTATTCTTCCGATAAACCCGAAAATCACTATCTAGAGTTAACACACTACTACCATTAATCAACTCACTCATTCTTACCAAACACACATCAGCTAAAGACATTGGTACATTCTGATACCGCTTCAACAACTCTCTAACCGTTCCTATTTCATCACTAAGACGAAAAGAGATTTGAATTATGCCATTATCTAATAAAGACATAACTGCATCCTCTCCGCCATAAAAATCTCGCAATATAAAACACGTCTCATTAATTACTGCTTCGCAAGTTAATAAGGGTGGTTCAATCTTTTTCCATTCATTAACCGCCCAATCATGCGAATTTTCTCGATTATTGATAAATGCAACTAAGGGGCCTGTATCTAGAAGTACCTTTTTCCTCATTTCCAACCGTAGCCTTCTAAATACTTCTTGTTGGTAGCTAAATCACCAGGGCCTCCATCAACACAGCCAGCAAACTCTTTGGCAGCTTCATAGGCAGAAATAGGTTCTTTCTCTTCTTGATGCTGTACATCCTGCTTTTGCTTCTCCTTATACTGCAAAAACTGAATAAAATCGATTACCTCCTCCTGCTTCTCTGGAGATAATTTTCTAAATTCATCAATCACTATTTGTTCTTTACCAATTGCTTGAGTCATGGCTTTATCCTCGATAAAAATAAAAAGTAAATCTTAAAAATCTTTATCCGCCCATTGCCTCTCTTATCTTGCTGCTGCCAAATCTGTCTAAATACTTTTTATTAGTCGCCAAATCTCCTGGGCCTCCATCAACACATCCAATAAACTCCTTAGCCGCTTCTAAAAATGAAACTTGTTTTTCCTCTTCTTTATCCTTAAGTGTCTCCTGCTTTTGCATCTCCTTAAACTGCAAAAACTCAATAAAATTTAATACCTCCTGTTGCTTCTCAGGAGATAACTTTTTCAATTCATCAATTATCATTTGTTGCTTATCAATTGCCTAAGTCATTGCTGTATCCTGGATGAAATAATAAGATATTTGTGACTGATTGAAACTTTAGCAATTTAAACTTTACTACTCATTGCAGACAAACTTAAATACTCACAGATCAGCTAGCGTAAAATGTGTAGGTAGGTTTGAGAAACCAAACCTAACATTTTGCAGGGTTTGTTGGGTAACGCATTGCCTCAACCCAACCTACGAATATTCTAACCTCCAACCCCTTCCCTACTAGCGTTGGGGAGTAAGCCTTAAAGCCTCTCTGCTTGTAGGCTTGGGTGTACACACAAGTATGACCAGCATAGGTTTCAACTCTTCTAGTAGTTTCGTAGGGTGCGTTATGGACACGCCGAAATAACAAATGGGTACGCTGAAATAACAAATGAGTACGCCGAAATAACAAATGAGTACGCCGAAATAACAAATG